>CAYPHP010000220.1:0-6610 GCA_964410045.1 uncultured Acidobacteriota bacterium
CGAACGGACTTATCTGGCCGACAAGAACGCCGAGCGCGTGGTGATCCGCGTGAATGCAGGACCGCGCGTGATCGTGCGCCTCCGCGGCGACCGCATGTTCGACCGCACGCTCAGGTCGCTCCTGCCCATCTACGAGGAGGGCGCCGTCGATGCCGAACTGGTGAAAGAAGGCTCCCGCAACCTGCGCGATTATTTTCAAAGCAAGGGCTACTACGAGGCGGAAGTCAGCGAGAAACGCACCGACGATCCGGCGACCGGGGACATCAGCATCGAGTACCAGGTGGAGAAGGGCAAGCGCCACCGCATGGACCGCCCGGAAATCGTCGGCAACAAGTTTTTCGACGAAGAAACCCTTCGGGAACGCCTGCTGATCTCTCCATCCAATCGCCTGGGCGGCGGACGCTTCAGTCTTTCCCTGCTGGAGCAGGACAGCCTGGTGATCCGCGAGCTTTACCGCAACAACGGATTCCAGAACGTCAAGGTCACGAGCGAAGTGCACGACGATTACCAAGGCACGGATGGCCGAATCCACGTGCGCCTGACCATCGACGAAGGGCCGCAGACCCTGGTCGGCCGGTTGATCCTGAAGGGAAACCAGGGGATTCCTGCCGAAGAACTGCAGTCGGTGATGGCCCAGCTAGAAGGGCAGGCCTACAGCGAGTACAACGCGATCACTGACCGCGACAATGTGCTGGCCTACTATTTCGACCGCGGGTACCGCGACGCTACCTTCGTCTGGAAGGTCACGCCGTCCACCGCCGAGCCGGGCAAGGCGGACGTCGAGTACACCATCAGCGAGGGCCGGCAGCAGTTTGTGCGGCAGATCCTGATCGGCGGCGAGGAGTTCACCCGCCGCGCCGTGGTGGAGCGCGAAGTGCGTCTGCAGCCCGACGGACCGCTGGGCCAGAGCGAGTTGCGGGAGACGCAGCGCAATCTCTACAACCTGGGCATCTTGAACAAGGTGGATCTGGCGGTGCAGAATCCGGAGGGCGATGAGACCAATCGCACCGTCCTGCTGCAGGTGGAAGAATCGCAGCGCTGGACCCTGACCACCGGTCTCGGCGCTGAGGTGGCCCGCATCGGCGGCGGCGATATCAGCCTGCAGAACCCGGAAGGCGCGGCCACCTTCAGCCCGCGCGTTTCTTTTGACGTGACCCGGTTGAACTTCCGCGGCCTGGACCACACCGTGTTCCTGAAGTCGCGCTTCAGCACCATCCAGCAGCGGGTCTTGCTGGGATACACCGCGCCGCGGCCCTTCCAGTGGACCAACTGGACGCTCTACCTGAACGCCCTCCAGGACCACACCCGCGATGTGCGCACGTTCACCGCGCAGCGCCTGGAGGGGTCGGTGGCGATGTCCAACCGGCGCAGCAAGAGCGATACGGTCATCCTCCGCGCGAACTTCCGCCGCGTTTCGATCAGCGACCTGAAGATCGATCCCAGCATCATCCCGCAGTTCAGCCAGGCGGTGCGCATCGCCATGCCGTCCGCGACACTGATCCGCGACCGGCGGGACAATCCGGCGGATTCGCGCCGCGGCATCTTTTTCAGCGCCGACTTTGGAACCTCCGCGTCGGTCCTCGGCAGCGAGGCAAATTTCAACCGTCTGGCCCTGCAGCACACTTCCTATCATCCGTTCGGAAAGAACATCGTGCTGGCGCGCAGTACACAGCTCGGCATCCAGGAGCCGTTCGGCGGATTGCGCCAGGTGACGCCACTGGGAGCCACCACGCAGGTGTTCACACGGGAGATTCCCCTCGCGGAACGGTTCTTCAGCGGCGGCGGCAATTCCCATCGGGGATTTGCGGTCAACCAGGCCGGTCCGCGCGACCCGGTCACCGGCTTCCCGCTGGGCGGTGCGGGCCTGTTCGTAAACAGCGTGGAATTGCGCTTCCCGGTCCGCAAGCCGGATTTCGGCGCGGTGCTCTTCCACGACGCCGGCAATGTCTACCGCCGCATCGGCAACCTGAGCTTCCGCCTCCGCCAGCGGGTCACCGCTCAGGACATGGCCAATCAGCGGATCACCGATTTTGATTACATGGTCCATGCCGTGGGCTTGGGAATCCGTTACAACACCCCCATCGGCCCGGTGCGCCTGGACTTTGCCTACAGCCTGAATCCTCCGCGATATTACGGATTGTCGGGGACCATCAACGACCTGATCCGCAATCCCGGCAATACCACCCGCGACCTTCACCGTCTTTCCCGCTTCCAGTTTTTCTTTTCCATAGGACAAACTTACTGATGAACCACAAAGGCACAAAGGGCACAAAGGAACTACTGGTCGTTCTTTGTGTCCTTTGTGCCTTTGTGGTTAAAGCCGATATCGTGGATAAGATCCTGGTCACGGTAGGCAAACAAGTGATCACCTTGAGCGATGTGCGGCTGCAATCCCGCCTGGAAGGCTTCTTCTCGGCGAAGGATCCCGCTCCGGTGGACGAGAAGAAGATGACGGTCCTGCTGGATCGCCTGATCGACCAAGCCTTGATCCGCCGGGAGATGGGGGAAGGCGCGTTTCCGGCGGCGGGTCCCGACGTGGTGGAGCCGCTTTGGTTGGAGATTCGCCGGCGCTTCCCGGATGCGGCGGCCTGGAAGGCGGCGCTCGAACGCTACGAGTTGAGCGAGGACGACTTGCGGCGGCTGGTGCAGTTCCAGGCCGATTTCCAGAGCTTCATTGATGTTCGCATTCGCCCGGGTCTTCAGGTGACTCCGGAGGAGGCGGCCAAGTACTATCAGGAGCAGTTCCTGCCGGAGCTGCGCCGGCGCGGCGCGGCCGAACAGCCGCTCGACGAAGTGCGCGAGCAAATCGTCAGCTTGTTGCTGGAAAAAGAAGTGAACGATAAGTTATCGCTCTTGCTGCAGGAATTGCGAAGCCGTACGGAGATACGCCGCCGATGAAGCTACCCGGGCCTTGGCGCTACCTGAGTCACATGCAGGCCGGAGTGCGGCGTCTGCTGATCTCCACTGCTGCGCTGGCCCTGGTGGTGTTTTTCTATTTGCGCACGGAGGACTTCCAGCGCCGGGTCCGGACGTGGCTGGTCGAGGCGGTCGAGGAAACCACCGGGACGCGCGTCGAGCTGCAACGCTTTCACCTGAGCCTGCGGTCGCGCGAGTTGCAGATCCACGGCCTCAAGGTCCGCAGCCGGGAGAAGCCGGACGCCGTATTCTTCGAGGCCGACACGCTGGTGGCCGGACTGCGGGTTCGCAGCATGCTGGTGCGGCAGGCGGAACTGCGCTACCTGCGGATCGAGCGACCTCGCCTCCGCGTGGTGACCGATGAACAGGGCCGCACAAACCTGCCGCGGCCGCCGGCTCGAGATGATCCGCGCCGCAGCCCGCTCGATCCGCTCTTCGATCTTTCGATCGGCCAGTTGGAGCTGGTGCATGCCGAATTCCAGTGGAACGACATCCGCCGCCGGCTCGACTTCACCGTCCACGACGTGACCGCAGCGCTGCGCTACGAACTGGCCCGGGACCGCTACCTGGGGACGCTCGGCGTGCGCGTGCAGGGAATCAAGGCGGGCGCCAAGTCGATTCCGGCGAACGCCCGCATGCGCTTTACCCTGGAGCGGCGCAGCATGGCCATCGACGAGTTCGCTGTCGACCTGCCCCACTCCCGCCTGGTGGCCAAGGGCGCCTTGCGCGACTGGAGGCGTCCAGTGATCCAGGGAGACTATGAGGCGTCGGTGGACGTCGGCGAAGGCGGCGCGCTGCTGGAAGCGCCCGCCTTGCGATCCGGCACACTGCGGATCAAAGGAGCCGGCAATCTGGAAGTCACGTCCTGGGCTTATCGCGCGCAGGGACAGGCGCGCCTGGAAAAAGGCGAATTGCTTTCCTTCTCGGAAATCACTGCCTCCGCGCCTTTCGATCTGACCGGAGGCGGGACCCTGAATCTGGCTCCGCTGGAGATGTCCGTCCTCGGCGGCAAAGCCGTCGGGCGGATGCGCATCGACAAGCTGTTCCAGTCTCCGCGTTTCAATATCGGCGGACGAGTGGAAGGCTTCAGCGTGGCCCGCCTGCTCGATGCCTTGCAGCCGTTGCTGGAAACCAACCTGGAGCGCGTCCACGTGGCGTCGGCGTTGAACGGTGAACTGGACATTTCCTTCGGCGGCGCGGCCGGGGTGGACCTGGACCTTCGCGCCGAGATGAGCGCCTCACCGGCTCCGCCGGCCGGCTTCCTGCCGGTTCATGGCCGTCTGGACTTCTCTTTCGCCAGCGTCTCGCGCCAGTTGGCCTTCCGGAATACCGCGTTGCAGACTCCCGCCTCGCAAGTGACCTTGAACGGCGACGGCCGCTACAGTCTGACCGCGGAAAGCACGAATCCCACCGAACTGGCCAGCCTGGTAACGCTGCCGGTGGACGTGCAGGGCCGCGTGCGTTTTGCCGGCACACTGCAAGGTCCGTTCGAGGCGCCGACCCTGGAAGGCCGCGCCGAACTGGAGCGCTTCACCTATCAGAATCGCTCCTTCGACTCGTTCCAGGGGCAGGTGCGCTATTCGCCCGACCGCCTGGAAGTGAAGGACGGGCGGCTGGTGCGCGGACGCGGTGAATTGATCGCCAGCGCCTCGCTGCCGCTGGAAGACGGCGCACTGGCTGCAACGAAGCCGTTCAATGCCTCGCTGCAATTGCGCGGCGTGGAATTGAGCGAACTCCAGGAACTGGCGGAGGTCAGCTACCCGGTGAATGGACAAGTGCAGGCTTCCCTGGTGGCCGCCGGTACGCGCCAGAATCCCAGCTTGCGCGGCGCCGTGGAGATCACTCGCGGAGAACTCTGGGGCCAGACGTTCGAGCGCCTGCACAGCAATATCGTCTTTCGCGACCGTCTGCTGGAAGCGCAGAACCTGGTCCTGACTCGCGGCCGGGCCTCCATCAGCGGGCCGGCCTCCTACCATCTAGACGCCAAGACCTATTCCTTTGCGCTCACTGGCGTCAACCTGATGATCGAGGATTTCCCGAAACTGCAGATTGAAAAGCTGAAGTCTGTCGGAGCCTTTGATTTCCGGCTGTCCGCGAAGGGAACCTACCCCGTTGCACCGGAAGTCAACGGAAGGTGGCGGATTCGGAATCTGGTGGTGAACCAGGAGCCTCTCGGCACGATCACCGGCTCGCTGACTACCGAGGCGGGTCGCCTGTTCCTGCGCACCGCGACGGAACTGAAACAGGGCCGCATGGATGTTCTGGCCAGTATGCGCCTGGAGGAGCCGTATCCATTCGATGGCCGTGTGGACCTGAACGGCCTGGATCTGGATTCTTTGCTGCAGAGCTACCTCGAGGGCAGTGTCAGCACCCACAGCTCAATGTCAGGCTCGCTGTCTTTCTCCGGGAATGTGCGTGACGCCGCCAGCCTGGAAGCCAAGGCCACGATCTCAAAAGCGGCGATTGGGTTGAAAGAAGTGAACTTCCAGAATGAGGCGCCGATCGTGGCGACCTACCGGAAGCAAGTGCTCACGGTGGAACCGTTCCGGCTGGTGGGCAAAGAGATTGCCCTCGATGCCTCCGGGACGGTGGGCCGGCCCTCTGCCGTTGGAACAACCCAGCCGCGGCCGCTGGCGCTGAAGATCTCCGGCCGCGCCAACGCGGCCCTGCTCACCGTCTACTCCAAGCACCTGGATGCCAGCGGCGATGCGGCCATGAGCTTGAGCATTGACGGAACCACCGACAGCCCACAAGTGAACGGCCGCGTGGATCTCAAAGACATCTACTTTGCCATGGACTTCTTTCCCAACACCTTCAATCGCATGAACGGCACGCTGCTCTTCAACCGGGGAGGCGCGCGAATCGATCGGCTGACTGGAGAAAGCGGCGGCGGCCCCGTGGAATTCACCGGCTTCCTGGACTACAGCCGCTCGCCCGCCACCTTCGAACTGCGCACCAAGGGTTCCAATATCCGCACCCGTTATCCTCCTGGCGTGAGCACGATTCTGGATACGCAGTGGACGCTGACCGGCAACACCAACCGCGCGCTGATGAACGGCGAGATGATCATCAACCGCATGGGGGTCAACCCCAACTTTGACCTGGCCATCGCCTTGGCGCACCTGAAACAGACGTCCATTCTCATGGGTGACGAATCGTGGGCCCGCAAGCTGGACATGCAGTTTCGCGTGGTGTCCTCCGGCGACGTGCGCTTTGATTCCTCCAAGACCCGCAACCTGCAGGCCGAGGTCGACCTTCGGGTGCGCGGAACCGCCGCGGATATCGCCCTGCTCGGGAAGGTCACCCTGCTTGAAGGACAGGTGGATTTCGCCGGCAACCACTACACCATCAACCGCGGGGATATCGAGTTCACCAACCCGTTCCGCATTGATCCCATCCTCAGCCTGGACGTCAGCACCCGGGCACAGCAATACGACATTGGACTCGATTTCTCCGGTCCGCTGGACAAGCTGCAGGTGAACTATCGCTCGGACCCGCCGTTGCCGGTGGCGGACATCCAGGCGTTGCTGTTCCTGGGTCGGACGCCGGCCGCCAGCGGAGCCAACGCCGCGCTCACCAACCCCGCTCTGCAGCAAGCCGTCACCGGCAACACCGTTTTGCAGCAGGCCATGGCCGCGACGTCGGGCAGCCGCCTGGAAAGGTTCTTCGGCGCGGCGCGCCTGAAATTCGACCC
>CAYPHP010000221.1:0-6599 GCA_964410045.1 uncultured Acidobacteriota bacterium
CGTCCGCTACTATATGGTCAGCAACGAGACCAAGAAGTATGACGCGGTCCTCGAGAGCAAGGGACTCGCTGTGATCCATCGCGATGCGGACCGGAGGGTGTACCGCGATCCCCTGGCCAAGCCGCTGGTCTTCTGGGAGGACGGCCGCACGGATCCAGTGGAGTATCGCGTGGAAACCAACGCGATCCATCTGCGGGTGTCCACCCGCGAGGCCGGCAGGCTGTGCCTGAATTTCCTGTGGCACGAACGCTTCCGCGCGTCCGTGGACGGCCGCACAGGATCTGTGGGCTCCAACCGCGACGGTCAAATACTGCTGGAGGTTCCCGCCGGGGAGCATTCCATTGAGGTGCGCTACCGAGACCCGGATTTGTGGGTGGGAGTGGTGATCTTCCTGGTTGCTTTGATTCCTGTTACCTGGCACGCGCGGTGGCTCGGGCGGGCACAGGGGCCCGCCCCTACAAGAACTCGAGCGTAGGGGCCCTGTCCCCGCCCTCCGCCTTTCGTCCAATGGTAGACTAACGCTTCTATGGCCGAAGCTCCGCGGGAGCGAAACATCCAGACCTTCAACGCCGACACCGCGGCGCTGGGTGGATACGTCTACACGGCGATCGACCGCTGGTCCTCGAAGTGCGCTACCGGTCGGCAGACCGAGGAACTGGCGCAGTTGCTCAAGGCGCATTTCCCTCCGACGGTGCGCATTGCCGACGTCGGCTGCGGTGACGGCACGTTTACCGTGGACTTGGCCGAAAAGTTCCGGCCCGCCTCGATCCGAGGCGTCGACCCGGCCTCCAATGCCATCGCCGCCGGTCGCGCGCGTATCCCGCCGCATCTGGCCAGCTCGGTCTCCTTCGAAGTGGGCGACATCTACAACGTGGAAAACAAAGGCGAGGACCTGGCCATCGGCCGCGGAGTGCTGCATCACGTGGACCGACTGGAAGACGCCATCGCCCGCATGGCCCAACAGTTCAAGACGGTGATCATCCTCGATCCGAACGGCTTCAATCCGGTGTTGAAAGTGATCGAGAAGGTGTCGCCGTACCACCGCAAGCACGACGAGAAATCCTGGGCGCCGTCGCGGATCACACGCGCCTTCAAGAGCCATGGATTCACGCTGGTGTCGATGAAGTATTTCGTGCTGGTCCCGTACTTCTGCCCGACGCCGCTGGCCAAGTTCCTGAGCAGGTGCGAGCCGATTGTGGAAGCTGTGCCCGGCGTGCGAGAGATTTCCTGCGGATCAATTCTGGCGCTTTACCAGCGCGGCTACTGACCCGACGCCGGACGGATCTCCCCGTTCCGGATAATGCTCATGCGGATGTAAGGCGGCCGGCCCTTGACCTCTTCGAAGATCTTGGCGATGTACTCCCCCACAATGCTGATGGCCAGCAGGTTCAAGGAGCCGAGACCGAGGATCAGGACCACTACCGTCGTGATGCCCTGCGGAGCGATCTGAGGGAACAACAGCTTGGCCAGCACGTGCAGGAATCCGATGCCCATGCTGGCGAGAAACAGGATCACGCCCGCCGTCGTGAGCATGGTCAGGGGCACATTGCTGAACGACAGGATGCCTTTCTTGGCCCAGCCGAGATTGTTCAGGAAATTCAGGTTGCTCTTGCCGATGAGCCGCTCACGCCGGTGATAGTCCACACCCACTTGACGGAAGCCGACAAAAGCGCGCAGGCCGCGGATGAATAGGTCGCGCTCCTTGCACTCCAGGATCCAGCGGACGACCTTGCGATCCATCAGCGAGAAGTCGCCGGCATCGCGCGGCATATAGACGTAGGACATGCGGTTCAACAGCAGGTAGAAGAGCTTGTAGGCGGCCTGCATCACCAGGGATCCTTCGCGCTTCACCCGCCGCCCGTAGACCACGTCGTAGCCCTCGCGCCACTTCTCGACGAACTGCTCGATCAGCTCCGGCGGATCCTGGAGGTCGCCGTCGAGCAGGACCACGGCGCGCTTGGTAGCGATTTCCATACCGCTGCGGAACGCGGCCTGTGATCCGAAGTTGCGGCTGAGACTCAAGCCGACCACGTGAGGGTCGCGGCGGCTCAACTCGAGGATCACCTCCGCGGCATTGTCCTTGCTGCCGTTATCCACGAAGACGATTTCGTAATCGAGTTTCAGCTTCTCGAAGATTTTCGTCAGTCGCTCATACATCACCGGGATCACCGGGCCTTCGGTGTAGCAGGCGATCACCGCGGAAATACTCTCAGCTTGCGGCGCTGCTGTTGCCGGCAATTTCAATGCCGCATCCACGAACGCTTCGCTGGAGTGTGCGGAGCAGTCTACGTAGCAATCGACTTCAGCCAAGCGCGCCTTCAATGTGACGCTGCTGCCCAGGCAATCGAAGACCGTGGCGGGCTGGACGCGCTGGAGCAGCGCATCGAGATTCTGCGGATTTTGCAGGTCGCCGGTCCACCAGTTGCTCGCGGCAACTCCGTCCAGCCCCGCAGCCAACGCCGCGCCAAACGCATCCTGGCGATGCTCCAGCAGCAGGCGGAGCAGCGTTGACCCCACAGATCCGCTGGCCCCGAGAACGAGGATCGGACCGCGAAGGGCCTTGACCTTGCCGGCAAGATCGGGGTGCATCGTGGGAATCATATCCCGTGTACCGCCTCGCGTACCTGGCGGACCAATGCTTCAACCGAGAGTTGCTGGCTGGTGAGAAACTCCTGGCTGCCGGCGTGCTTCTGGAACGAATCCGGCAGCCCGATCCGTACCAGACGAGCGCGTGGCTCGGCGAGCGTTGCCAGCACCTCGGCCACTGCGCCGCCCAGACCGCCGATGGTAGTGTGCTCCTCTATTGTGACCATCACTCTCGTTTCGCGGGCGATCTCGGCAAGCCAGGCCGCTGCCAGCGGCTTGAGCGTGTGGACGCTGTAGAGACCCGCGCTGATCCCGGCCTGCTGTAATTGCTCGGTTGCTTGGACGGCGTTCCGGGTGATCGTGCCTGTGGACAGCAGGACGACGTCGCGTCCGGGCCGCAGCTCGATCGGCTCGCCGATCCGAAACCGCGGGACCTCCGTGTGGATCCGCTGCTCGCCGGCTTTGCCCAGACGCAAGTAGCATGGACCGTCCCAGGCTACGACGGCACGCGTCGCCAGCGCGGCTTCCACCGGATCGGCCGGCGCCAGCACCGTCATGTTCGGCAGCGTCCGCAGGATGGCCAGGTCTTCAGTGCCGTGGTGGCTCGCCCCCAATGCGCCATACGCCAACCCTCCACCCACAGCGACGATCTTCACGTTTGCGTTGTGGTAGCAAACGTCGTTGCGGACCTGCTCCAGGCAGCGCAGCGTTGGAAAATTGGCGATGGAGTAGGTGAAGACGATCTTCCCGGAAAGCGCCAGGCCCGTGGCGATCCCAGTCAGGTTCTGTTCGGCCACGCCGACGTTTACAAACCGATTCGGGAACTGTTCCATGAACGGCTCGACCACCGAATAGCCGAGATCGCCGGTCAACAGGTAGATCCGGTCGTTGGCCTTGGCCAGATCGAGCAGCGCCTGAAAGAACGCGGTCCTCACTCGGCGGCTCCCAACTCGGCCAGTGCGCGAGCGAGTTCGTCCTGCTTCGGTGACTTGTAGTGCCAGGCCAGCTTGTTCTCCATGAAGCTGACGCCTTTGCCTTTGACGGTGTGCGCAACGATGCAGCTCGGCCGCCCGGGTGCGAAGGGCAACCCTGCGAGGCACTCGCGGATGGCGGAGGTATCGTGTCCATCGATTTCCCGAACCGCCCAGCCGAACGCCCGCCACTTGTCGACCATCGGTTCGAGATCGAGGACCGCCTTGACGTCTCCGAGGCTCTGGATCTTGTTGTAGTCGACGATTGCGGTCAAGTTGTCCACGCGATGCTGAGGCGCAAACCGAACGGCTTCCCACGTGGACCCTTCGTCGCACTCACCGTCACTGAGCAGTGCCACGACGCGATGAGCTTTTCCATCCCGCTTGGCCGCCAGCGCCATCCCGCAGCCGATGGACAGTCCGTGCCCGAGCGATCCCGTGGATACTTCAACTCCTGGGATCCCGTGATGCGTGACGTGGCCGAACAGCGACGAGCCGTCCTGGCAGTAGGTATCGAGCCAGGAGCGCGGAAAGAATCCGCATTCCGCAAGCACGGCGTAGAGCGCGGCGGCGCCGTGTCCCTTGCTCTGAATGAAGCGATCGCGCTCGTCCCAACCTGGCCGGGCCGGGTCCACGCGCAGCCCGCCGCTGTAGAGCACCGCGAGGATGTCCGCGATGGAAAGAGAAGTCCCGATATGCGAGGCGCTGGCCCGGTGCGTCATCTGCAGGCAGTCGCGCCGGATCGTGCGGGCCAAACGCTCGGCGTTCGCAGGATTCATTCCGCCCAATCTATCGCACCTCAAGAGAAACTGGCGATGGTCCGGCGAAAACCATCGGCCAGGCTGGTTTTCGGCTGCCAACCGAGGGCTTTGATTTTTTCGATCGAGGGCAGCACCCGGTCAACGACGCTCGGCAAATAGCCCGCGGGACGGCTCTGCAGATCGACGGTCACCGACAGCCCCTTCTCAGCCGCCAGAAGCCGGGCCAACTCGAGCATGCTGACTTCGCCTTGCGGATTGCCCACGTTGTAGGCCGTGCCAGGGGCCCCGAGCAGCAGCACGGTGAAGAATCCAGCCACGGCGTCAGCCACGTAACAAAACGCCCTCCGCGCGCTGCCGTCTGAATGGAGGGTGATGTTCCTCCCCTGGACGACGTTGGCTACGAAATCGGAATGGGCTCTGCCGTCGCCCAGCGGCATTCCCGGTCCATAAGTGTGGAAGGGCCGGACAATTTTCGCCGGCACGCCGAACTGGCTGCACCAGGCCACGCAAATCGTTTCCCCCATGCGCTTGCTCTCCGCGTAGCAGGCACGCACCGTGGCTGGATCCACATAGCCGTAATCTTCTTCTCGAATGCCCGCGGCTGGGGTGCTGATCCGCCCGTAGACCTCGCTGCTGCTGAAGTAGAGATAACCTTGCGCGTTCTTGTCTCGCGCCAAGCCGAGCAAATGATGATTCCCCACGACGTTGGGAGTCAGCGTCCCAACCGGATCGGAGCCGTAATAGCTCGGGCTCGCCTGGCTGGCAGCGTGAATCACGAAATCCACGGGGCCGGGCAGCGCCAGCGGCTGGCAAATGTCCTGGACGATGATCTCCAGGTCCGGCCGGGCGCGATGATGCCCAAAGCGCTTGGCGGCGTGAGCGGCATTGCGAGCCACACCCACCACCCGGCACTGGAGCCCAGGCATCGACTCATTGAGATGCAGCAAGGTCTCGGCCATGTATGACGGCAGGAAACCATTCACCCCGGAGATCAGGATAGTCTTGCCCGCAAGCGAATCCCAGGGCAGGGGCTGCTTCGCGATGTCGTGCAAGTCGCTTTTCAGGATTTCGTTGGGAACGGACATGGCTGCGATGCTAGCTGCGGACGGCCTCGTGCACAGCTTTGACCACAAATGCGAGATGGCTAGGCGTCAGTCCCGGATAGACTCCGACCCAGAAGACTTGGTTCATCACAAAGTCGCTGTTTGTCAAATCGCCGGCGATCCGATAGACGCGGTCCTGGTAGGCCGGTTGGTGGATCAAGTTGCCGCCAAACAGCAGGCGCGTGGCGATCTTACGATCTTCCAGGTATCGGATCACGTAATCCCTCGATACCGGGGCGTCGCTGCGCAAGGCGATGGCAAAACCGAACCAACTCGCCTCTGCTTCGGGTGTTGTTTCCGGCAGAATCAAGACGTCCTGCAAGTCGGCGAGCCCGTTGTAGAGGGTGCTGAAATTCTGCCGGCGCTTCTCGATAAAGGCTGGTAGCTTCTCAAGCTGTGACAGCCCGACCGCCGCCTGCATGTCGGTGACCTTGAGATTGTAGCCAATGTGAGCATAGATGTACTTGTGATCGTATCGCTGGGGCAGTGCGCCCAATTGCCAGTCGAAACGCTTTCCGCAGGTGTTGGCTTTGCCCGGATTACACCAGCAATCGCGCCCCCAGTCGCGGAAAGACTCGACCAGCGTCTTGAGCAGTGGCTGGTCGGTGAGTACGCACCCACCCTCGCCCATCGTGATGTGATGCGCGGGGTAGAAACTGACCGTCGCCAGGTCGCCGAAGGTGCCTGCCTTTTTGCCGCGATAGGTCGCGCCCAAGGCATCGCAACAATCTTCGATCAGCCATAAGTTATGTTTTTGGGCGAACGTCTTAACGGCCCCGAGGTCAAACGGATTGCCCAACGAGTGCGCCAGGATGATTGCCTTCGACCGCTCGCTCACCGCGGACTCCAGTTGCCTGACGTCCACGTTGTAGGTGGGGACGGTGATATCCACAAAGACCGGCACCAGCCCGTTCTGCAGAATGGGGTTCACTGTGGTCGGGAAGCCGGCGGCCACGGTAATCACTTCGTCGCCCGGCTTCAACCGCCGGTCGCCCAGCTTCGGTGAAGTCAGACAGGAGATCGCCAGTAAATTGGCGGAAGAGCCGGAGTTGACCAGGATGGCGTGACGCAGGCCAAAGTAGCGCGCGAACTCGCGCTCAAACTGGTCAGCGAAACGGCCGGTGGTCAGCCAGAAGTCGAGGGACGCATCGAGCAACCGGACCAAGTCCTCGGCATCG
>CAYPHP010000222.1:0-5100 GCA_964410045.1 uncultured Acidobacteriota bacterium
ACGTTGGGGTTGACGGCCGTCGCCGTGAATGCAGGCACCGCGCTGATCGTTACCGCCACGCTGGAGCTAAACCCGCCCGCCGAAAAATTGAACGTCGCCGGACCGCTGCTGGCCGAGGAAGGCGCAACCACAGGGAAGGTGAAGACCCCGTTGCTGCTCAGGAAGCCAGGCGATGGCGATCCTCCTGAACTGAATCCCCCCGGATAGGTGACCGATCCCGGAAACACCACGGCCCCGGGCGCGTTAATGGTGATCGAAACAGAAACGCTGCTGGTTGTTCCGATGAAGACACTGATCGGCGAAACCGCGACCGTGAACGGGCTCTGGAAAGTAATCGGGACAGCCACAGTTTGGGCCGTGCCGCCGCCAGTAAGGACGATGGGCAGTATGGCCGATGCCGGTGCGTTGTTCGCTGCAAACACGGTGAAAGTGAACGAGCCGTTGGTGGTCAGGCTGGCGGGCACAGACGAAGAGACACCGGAAATGCCCGAGGGCAAGGGTCCTGCCGTCGCGGTAGCGCCTCCGCTAATCGGCGAATTGAAGACCACGTTCAACACCACACTGACGCTGGAGGCCCTGAAAATACTTACAGGGTTGACCGTGACTGTGAATGGGGCCGCCGGCACCACGACATTGAAACTGATGGTCAGCGTTCGCGTAATCGAACCGAACGTGGCGGTGACGGTTACGCTCTGGGCGCCCGAAACTCCGAGAGGCGCTCCCACCGTGAGAATGGCCGTTCCGCTGGCGGTGAACGAAGTTGGTGCAACTGATGGGGTCACGCCGCCGGTTCCCGTCGTCGTCAAGGTTACCGGTCCCGTGAAACCAGTCCCGAAAGTAACGGAGAGAGCGGTGGTCTGAGTGCCACCGGCTGTCAGATCAGGCAAGGACGTAGGTCCGGTCAAGGTAAAGGATGGACTCACCGTCAAGACGACCGTCACACCGGCGGTGAATGTCGCGCTTGGACTCGTGCCGTTGAAACTCAACGTGCCGGAAGCAGCGTTGGCCGCCAGGGTCACCACAAAACTCGCTTGCGTTTGTCCGGGACCAACCGTCACCTGAGACGGAGTGGCCGTGACGCCGGAAGCGGTGCCGCCCCCCAGGGCCACATCCACCGCGCCGGTGAATCCGGCGGCGCGGCTCACCGTGACCACCACGTTGGTGGTGGTGCCCGCAAATCCAGTCAACGGGCTGGCGCTGAGCGAGAACGGGTTGCCGAGCGTCAGCGTCGTTGCTCCGCTTACCGGTACCGATCCACCCGTAGCGACCGCGGAGAAATTGATGTTGCCTCCCAAGGCGCTGTTGCTGACCGCCACGCTGAACGTCGCGGATGTGCCGCCGGCAGGAACCGAAACCGACGGCGGCGTGACCGTGACGCCGCTCGGCGCGGCGATCGAAGTCACGGTGATCGCTCCGTTATTGCCGGAACGCGTAATCGTCACCGTAGTTGAGAATGTTCCTCCCAGGAATCCGTTGATCGAGCCGCCGGAGATCGAGAAACCGGCATCCCGCGTGAAGCTCACGGTCACGGTTTGGGTGCCTCCCAGCGCCGTGCCCGTAAAAGTGATCGAGCCGGAATTGGCGGTTGGCGTGACGACAAAGTCGCCGCTCGCGCCGGCCGCGATCGAGGACGGCCCGGCCACCGTCGCGCCGGTTGCGGATGCCGTGATGGTTACGGGGCTGTTGAAGTTGGCGGCTGGGACCACCTGCACGGTCACCGTTCCGGTAGATCCATCGAAGATGCTCACGGAGGACGGTTCTGACAGCGTGAAGGAGCCGGCGGTCACCACGTTCACCGCCACCGTTGCCGTACGAGTCAGGTTCGCCGGTCCGACCCCCTGGACGGTAAAGCTCAAGTTGCCCAGGGCGGCATTGACCGCTGCCGCCACCGAGAAGGCAATCGATCCGCTGCCGTTGACCGTTCCACCACCCGTTACCGTTAGGCCGGCAGGCACGCCCTGCGCGCTCACGGTGACGGTTTGCGGATTGCTACCTTGCGTCTGAGTCACCACGACGTTCAGCGAGAGTGATCCGCCCTGAACCAGGGTTAACGTGCCGCCGGCGATGGTGAAATCGAACGCCGGCAAAACATCGAAATTCACGCCAACCTGAGTCGAGAATTGGCCGCTCTGAATCGTGAAAGTTCCCCCGACGACCACGTCGGCCGAGCCACGTCGCTGCGGAACCACCTCCGGACCTGTGGCCGTCACCGTGAATGTCGCGCTTCCCGAGGCATTCAGGGTTACCGAGGACGGCGTGAAAACCAGTCCGGGAATCACCGGCGGCGTGACCACCGCCGGTCCCGTGAATCCCGGCGCGAAAGGTACGTTTATGGTCACGGTGGCGGGCTGTCCTGGGGAGACCGGTATGTTGCCCGCAGGACCCGTGGGGTTCACAATCGGAGAGTTGCGGTTCACAAAAATCGTGGCGCTGGCGGTGGCCGCCGATCCGGTCTGGTTAACGGTCACTTGCACGGACCCCGGCCCCAACAAAGAGCTGGTGGAGCTGATGTTGACCGTGGCCACGCCGTTCTGCACTGCTCCCACGGTTGCGGTCAGACCAGTTCCCGAAGCCACGCTGACGGTGACCGGTATGTTCGGACTCACCTGGATCGTGGTGCTGGCGCTCCCACCGGCGAACAGGCTCAAGGGTCCGCCGGCCGTAGCGCCACTTCCAGTGACCTGCACCGTAAGCGGCTGGACCTCCAGAGTGACCGCTCCTTGCTGGGTCTGGACGGTTCCGGTGGTGGTGGTTGAGCCGCTGGTGACCGTAAACGGAATCAAGATGTTTCCGGCTTGCGCGCCCGAGGCCACCGCGAATGTGTACTGGACAGAAACCGGTCCCGGCCCCGTGATGTTGATGGTCGATGGTCCGTTGACGGTCACTCCAGGAGGCAGCAGGAAGGTGATGCTCACTGGGCCGATGAAGCCGTTCTGCGGCGTGATCGTCAGGGTAGTGGTCCCGCCGGAGCCGCCGCCAACCACCGAGAACGTTCCCGGCGCTTGGACTGCGAAACCCGAGAGTCCTCCTCCGCCGGGCGTAAGGCCGCCGAAGACGCCTGGTGTGTTGCCGAATGCCGGAGACGTGGTCCCCGGGATGCCCACCAGACCGGCGGAACCGAGCGAACCTTGAATGTCCGTGATGAGCCAGCCGCGGCCCTGGAAGTACTCCATCCGCAAGCTGGCCTGCTCCCGCACCACTTGCGTAAGCGGTTGGGCCGTGAAGTCCACTCCGGTAACCAGGTTGCTCCCGGTGATGGTCACGGTGCGGCTGGGCGGGCTGAAGGTGAACCCATTGCGCAGCGGCGAGACCGTGAAGACGCCGTCCGGCAAGTTGGTGAAGGTGTAGGCCGTGTTGCTGGCCGAAGACTGGGCAAAGGTCCGGAAATTGTTGGGCCCGGTGAGAATCACGAACGTGGCCACGGCTCCGGCCGATCCGCTGATTACACCAGTGTTCACCGCCGCTCCCGCCCGCGCGGCTGCCACGTTGGGAACCGCGGCAGGATTCGCCTGCGCTCCCGGCAACGCCGTGTTCTTCGGAGTAAAGCGGATCTCGAAATCCACCTGGTAGATCGCAGAGGGATTGGTTCCAGGACCGCTCTCAGGCATAGTTTGGCCGATGGCCCGGCGCACGAAGACGCGATTCTCCTGGATGTTGGTGAACGATTGCGAGATCGATTGTTCCAAGGCCGCGTAACCAGAGTAACGGCCCGGGTCGAACAGGTTCATGAAGTTCCTGACCTGCAGGGCCTCGTAGGCCAAGGCCAGGTTGGCGATCGTTTCTTCCGGAGAGCCACGGTCCCGGTCGATCAAGCGGAACCGGAAGTTGACCGAGGCGGTCTTTCCGTCGGTGGTGGTGACGGTCAGGGTGCCGTCGTATTCACCGATCTGCCAACCGGTGGTATCGAGCACGACCACGGCGTCGGTGGAGGTGAACGGCCGGCGAGGAATGTTCCACAGGTAGCCCTGAACGCTGCCGATGCCGCCGGAGGAAGCCCGGCCATCAAGGGTAATCTGCTGGCCGACCTGGGTCTGCGGCGTCAGGTCGCCGACCTGGGGATCTGGGTTCGTCGAGCCGTCTGTATCCGTCACTGCATTGCCCAGTTCTTGAGGCGTGGCCGGTCGGGGCGGGTTCGGGGCGCGACCTTGGTTCACTGTGGTCATCTGTCCTGCGGTCAACTGGACGCTGCCGGTAACGTTCGGGTCGCTGCTGCGCACTACGACGATGCCGGAGATGGCGATGACGACGGTGGCCGTGGGGTCGCTGGCGTCCACGATCTCATCGGTACCGAGTACGCCACACACGGCGGTGTTGGTGCGCACTTCAAACTTGGAATCGGGCCGGGCCAGGCGCACCACTTGCGCGCGCACGCGTCCGGCGGTCAGTTCAAAACTGGACTGTTGGGATCTCTGGTCGTGCTGGACCACCTTCAGCGTGGCGGCGGAGCCGAGGCTCAGAATCGAGCCGTCATTCAACTGCGCCCGCAACCGGCCGCCTGGGCCGGTGACCAGCGAATCGTTCCACTTGAAGGCCGCTCCACCCTTGGCTTCCAACGTGGTGGGCTGCAAGCCCCTGCGGGCAGCGGGCTCCACAATGCTGGCCGGCGGCATGGACCTGCTGACTTGACCGGCCTTCTGCGCGGACACCTGCGGCAGCCACAGCAAGGCTGCCGATGCCACTGCCAACGGACTACAGACAAGGCCAGCTAAGCGGTTCCAACGCATGTATGTGCTCTCCGTTTGCTTCCTGATATGCCAAATCGCGATTCTAACTCACCCCGTCGAGAACCCAAAAAGACTTTGGTTTGCAAGGACATAGGACTGTAGTCATGGAGCGGTCGGACTAACGCTTGGTGGCCCCTATCCGCGCCCGCAACGCCTGTGTTACCTTGCACCCCGTGAAGAACCTCGCCTTTAGCCTCCTGCTCGCAGCATGTTTGGCCGCCCAAGAGACCGCGGGCGTCTACCCAGCCGCCAAGACCGGCGGGAACTACATGCACAGCTACTACATTCCACCCACCGCCAACGGCACGCCATGGTGGCCGTCGTGGTCCCCGGACGGGCAATGGATCGCCTTCTCCATGCATGGGTCGCTGTGGCG
>CAYPHP010000222.1:5110-6586 GCA_964410045.1 uncultured Acidobacteriota bacterium
CTGCAGAGGAGTTTGCCTCTGCCCCTGAGTACCTCTCCTCGCCTGCGTGGTCGCCGGACGGCTTGTGGCTAGTCTACACCGCCGACGATGCCGGTAAAAGCATCAACCTCATGCTCAGGAACCTGAGAACCGGAGAGGTTACCGCCTTGACCTCGGGCAATCACGTGAACCTGGACCCCGCCTGGTCTCCCGACGGCAAGCGCTTGGCTTTCGTCTCTACAGCGCCCAACGGCTTCTTCAACATCCACGTGATGGAATTGGACAGGAGACGCGTGACCGCGGTCACGACGGATCACCGGTTTGGCAGGGATCGCCTCTACTTCGGCGATTATGACGTTCATCTGTCACCCACTTGGTCGCCGGACGGCAAGGAACTGATCTTCATTTCGAACCGCGGGATTCCTTTGGGATCGGGAGCCGTCTGGCGCGCCCCGGTCGAGCCCGACGTTATGAACTCCGGTAAGGCACGCATCATCCACACCGAGCAAACCCTCTACCGGACGCGTCCCCACTGGTCGGCGGATGGGAAGCGAATCGTCTACAGTTCGCACCTGGGCGGCCAATACAACAATCTGTTCGTGCTCCCCGCGGGTGGCGGACAGCCCTACAAGCTGACCTTCGGCGAATACGACAGCTTCCATCCCCGCTGGTCGCCGGACGGCGAGTGGATCGCCTATCTCTCGAATGAAGGCGGTCTGCCGCAACTGAAGCTGCTCAAGAGCTGGGGCGGTGAGCAGAAGTTGGTAAGACTGACCGCGCTTCGTTGGAACCGCCCGATGGGCAAAGTAGACGTGCGTGTGACCGATGCGGCCACAGGGCGTGCCATCCCGGCGCGCATCTATTCCCGCGCCGCGGACGGCAAGCCGTATGTTCCGCCCGAGGCTTATGCGCGGGTCACGTCACTTCGCCAGCATCTCTTCCATACGGCGGGAAGGTTCACCCTGGAAGCGCCGGTGGGCTCGCTGAGCGTGGAAGCAGTCCACGGATTTGAATACCTGCCCGCTCGCCAGGCTGTAGAGGTCAAGGCCGGGCAGACCCAGGTGGTCACGCTGGCGCTCAAACGCATGGTGAACCTGAAAGCCAAGGGCTGGTACTCCGGCAGCAACCACGTACATATGAACTACGCGGGGAATCTGCACAACACTCCGGCGAATCTGTTCTTCATGAACGCCGCGGAAGACGCCGACATCATCGGCTACCAGATCGCCAACAAGGATAACCGCATCCTCGACTACCAGCACTACGTGCCCGGCCAGGAGACGCACCCGCTCTCAACCCCGGAGCGGATCATGCAGGTGGGACAGGAATACCGGCCGCCGTTCTACGGTCACATCTCGCTGTTCAATCTGCGCGAGCACCTCATTTCGCCGTTCACCACCGGTTATGAGGGGACCGCCGTCGAGAGCCTCTATCCGTCAAACACCGACATCTTCCGGCTGGCGCGAAAACAAGGCGGCATTGGCGCTTACGTGCATC
>CAYPHP010000223.1:0-6572 GCA_964410045.1 uncultured Acidobacteriota bacterium
CAATCCTCGGCGCCGGAGTTCTTTCCCCCCGGAGGGCGGCCGCCCAGGCCACCAGTCCCGCGGCCATCACGTAGAGCCACCAGCGCGGTCCGGCAGCGCGGCGGTAGAGTTGATAGCCGTGCGCCGCCAGCAGACACAAAAGCGGCAAGACCTGGAAGAAGTACCGTGGAAAGAACCGGCCGCCTGCGGCCACGCCCAGGAACGATACCGCCAGCCAGATCAGCAACGCGCGTGACCATCGTTTTTCCGCTTCATACCGCCATAGCAGGCCCACGCTCACGACAAGCGGCAGATGAAACCCAACGTAGTTCAGGGTGCGGCGCAATCCGTTCAACAGCGTTTCCCCGGGCGAGTAGAGCGAGACGTAGCGGAATCCCCAGCCCCAGAAGTCGCGTACGTAGTCGGTCCAAAGCCCGGCCGCATTCAGCCACAGAAGCCACGGCAGGGTTCCGGCCGCCGCACCCGCCGCGAAGGGCAAGAGCCGGCGGCGTTCGCCGAGCAGCACGACAAAGAGCACCAGCGCCGCGGCCTTGGGATTGATCTGAAACGCCAGCGATGCCAGCAGTCCGCCAATCAACGGGCGCCCTCGCAGGTACAGGAATCCGGCGCCCAGGTACGGCAGAAGCATCAAGTGATCGCCGGCCAGCGGCAATGCTTGGGAGTGGATGTAGGTGGCGTTATAGAAGGCGTACAGCAGCGCCGCGGTTCTCCCTTCGATTTCACCCCAAAACGTCCGGCCCATTTGCCACAACAGCAGGCAAACGGCGAAGGCATAGAAGATGGTGAACAGCCGGACGCCCGCCAATCCGTCCACGGCGAAGAGTCCGGCGAAGACCACCGCCAAACCCGGCGGCTTGTCGAACCAGATCTCGGTGTAGAGCGATCTTCCCTGGAGCATTTCCCGCGCGGCGGTGAACCACAAACCTTCGTCAGCCCAGACCAACGACGCGGAGAAGATGCGCGTTGCTACACACAGGGCGAGAGTGGCCAGCAGGAATCGCGCACGCGACTGAGAGCTTTCCGTCAAACAGCACGAACTGTACCACTGTCACCCGACACCCGTCACCCGACACCCGGTCTTGATATACTCGCGGCCACTATGGACCATAGAGTGGCATTGATTCCGGGCGGAGCGCGAGGGATCGGCCGCGCTATTGGAATCGCCCTGGCCAAGGATGGATGGCAGGTGGCCCTGGCCTACCGCAACAGCGAAATGGAGGCTGCGGAAACGGTGGGAACGATGCGGGAAGCGGGGGCGCTGTGCCTGGCCATCAGGTGCGATGTGTCCGATCCGCAGCAGGCGGAATCACTCGTGAAACGCGTGGAGGACGGCTGGGGCCGGGTCGACGCGCTGATCAACTGCATGGGACCTTACCACCGCATCGGCCTGCTCGAAGAAACCGTCGCGGGTTGGAACGAGATGTTCGACAACAACCTGCATCCGGTCTTCTACCTCAGCCGCCTGGTTGCGGCGGGCATGAAGGAACGCGGCTGGGGGCGGATCATCAGCTTCAGCATGGCCAACGCCGACCAGCTTGTCGCCCAGCCGCACGTGACCGGGCACTACATCGCCAAGGCCGGCATCCTGGTGCTGACCCGTTCGCTGGCGCGGCTCCTTGCGCCGCACGGCGTCACCGTCAACGCCATCTCGCCCGGCTTTATCGACTCAGGCAGCGCTCCACTCGAAGAACTGAAGCCCATGACCAAGAACATCCCCGCCGGCTACATCGGCAGCGTCGACGACGCCGTCGGCGTCGCGCAGTTCCTGCTCTCCGACGCCGCCCGCTACGTCACGGGCGCGAACATCCATCTTTCAGGCGGTTGGGGAATTTAGTACTTTGACCGGCAGGTTCGGTCGCTATGCTGACCCGCGACGGTGACGGAGCGCGACTCGCCTCCGAAAGCGCCGCGCGCGTCAGCAAGCGGTGTTTCCCTGTCCGCAACCGCTCCCTGACGGTCGCGGCTCCTTGAATTTCAGATTTTAGGTCGAAGCTGAAGTGGGGTTCTTCGTCAGGAGTGAGGCCATGACGGAAAGCCCAATCGCGCCGACCACTACCGCCAGGGAGATAGCGGTGGGAATGTGGTAATAGCTGGAGATCAGCATCTTCACGCCGACAAAAGCCAGGACGAAGGCCAAACCATAATGCAGGTGCCGGAAAGCGCCGATCAGGCCGGCCAACACGAAATAGAGCGCGCGCAGGCCCAAGATGGCGAAGACGTTCGAAGTGTAAATGATGAAGGAATGGGTGGAGATGGCCAGCACCGCGGGGATGGAATCGAGCGCGAACATCAGGTCGGTGGCTTCCACCATCACCAGCACCAGCAGCAGTGGCGTGGCATAGTGCTTTCCCGCTTGGCCCACCACGAAGTGTTTGCCGTGGTATTCATCCACCATCGGCACCCACTTCCGGAACAGTCGGATCAACGGATTCTTCTGCGGCTCCACCTGGGCCCCTTCGGTCTTTAGCAGTCGGATGCCGGTAATCACCAGGAATGCGCCGAAGATGTAGATCAGCCAGTGGAATCGCTCGAGCAAGGCCACGCCGACGGCGATGAAGATCCCGCGCATGACCATGGCTCCCACGATGCCCCAGAACAACACCCGGCGTTGTTGGCCCGTGGGCACCGCGAAGTAGGCGAAGATCACGTAGAACACGAACATGTTGTCTACGCTCAAAGCCTCTTCCACCAGATACGCGGTGGTGTATTCCAAGGCTTGCTGCGGGCCGTACCAGAAGTAGATGGCTACGTTGAAGACCACCGCCAGGCCGATCCACCCGGCCATCCAGCCCAGGGCCTGGCGCAAAGGGACCTCACGCGCCTTGCGCTGGAGAACGCCAATGTCCAGGGCGAGAGCGGCGGCGACGACGAGGGCGAAGGATATCCAGGGAATCATCGGTTCACTGGTTCATCGGTTCAATTCATCATTGAATCAATGAGCCGGTGAGTCAATGGGTCAATTACTCGACGGGATTCACTCGCTGGCTGGCCACCCGCACGCCGCCCAAGCTGTTGGCGTAACGCTGGATGCCGCGGAACAAGGAGTCGGCCACGCGCTGGCGATACTCGGGCTTCTTCAACTGGCGTTCGTCGGAAGGATTGGAGACAAAGCTGATCTCGGCCAGCACGGAAGGCATGTTGGCGCCGATCAGCACGACGAAGGGCGCTTTCTTGACTCCGCGGTTGCGCAGGCCGGCGTTGTTGCGGGACATTCCGGCGTGCAGCGACTTCTGCACCTCGGCGGCGAATTCCTTCGACTCGTCCACCTTCTCGAACAGGGTGATCTTGCGGACCAGGTCCTGCAGTTCATGCACCGACTTTTCCGAGACCGCGTTTTCGCGGGCGGCTACTTCCAGTGCGTCCTGGGACGTGGTGAAGCTCAGGTAGTAGGTTTCGATGCCGCGTGCCCGGGGATCGCGACTGGAGTTGGCATGCACCGAAATAAACAGGTCGGCGCGCTTCTGGTTGGCGATGGCCGTGCGCGACTCCAGCGGGATGAAGGTGTCATCGTTCCGGGTGAACACCACTTCGCTGCCGAGACGCTCTTCGATCATGGCGCCGAGCCGCTGAGCCACGTCCAAGACCAGGTCTTTCTCCATCAGGCCGGAGGGTCCAATGGTTCCGGTATCGTGGCCGCCGTGGCCGGGATCGATCACGATGCGGGCAATCTTCAGGCCCAGCGCGCGGGTTAGCGACCGGTGCCCGTCGCGTGCGGGCGACGACAGGTTGGGACGCTTGGCGGCCTCGTAAACCGGTTTGGTCGTGGGGCCCTTGGTGGCCGGAACGTCTTCGCCGCGCTCCGCGCTCTTGACGGCGGGTTTCGAGGCGGTTTCTTCACCGCTCTTGCCGCGAGCCTTCTCCACTTCCACGGGCGGCGGTGTCGCCGACTTGGACCGCGACTCTGCCGGTGTTTTTTCGGCAGCTACTTTGGCCGGCTCAGTCTTGGTGGGTTCGGACTTGGTGGGTTCCGCTTTGGGCGATTCGGCTCTTGGCCCTTCCAGCTTGGCCGTCTCCGTCTTGGCCGGCTCCGCGGCGCCCTGAATGTCGATCACCATGCGGTAGGGATTCGGCAGCAGGAACGCGGAATACGTGGCGATCTGCCCGATCTCCAGCACCACGCGCGTCAGACCAACCTTGTTCAGCCCGACGCGAACGCGCTTCAACAGGCCGTCGCTCGTCTCCAGGTTCCGGGCGACGGATGGCGCGATGTGGCAGTCATGGAGGTCAAAGTAAATGCGATCGGGCTCGCTGATCCGCCCCGTCTCAAACTTCACTTCGTCGTCCAGATCGATCACCAGGCGCGTGTAGTTTGGCGTCTTCCACTGCCGGATGGCGGTCACTTGGACTAGTTTCTTGCGCGAGGCGGCGGCCTGATTGGCTTGGAGTGCAGCTGCGGCGGCCGCGGCGGCAGCAGCTTCGGCGGCAGCCTTCTTTTCTTCCTCGGCCCGGTCCATTTCCTCGCGCAGCTTGCGAGCTTGCGCCACGTAGCGGTGCTCCGGGTACTCCTGGATCAGGAACTCGTAGAGCCGGCGCGACTCGGCGGCGAAGCGCGGCGCGCTTTTTTCTCCGGCGAACAGGCCGGCCATGTCCTGGTTCAGTTGCGCGGCGCGAAACACGCTTTCGGGAGCCTCCCGAATCGTGGCGGAAAGGTGGAAGACGCTCTCGTACAAGCGGACCAGCGTCTGGTATTCGGAGAGCTTGCGCGATTCAGCCGGCTTGGCGGAGAGTTCGTCGCGGGCCGCTTCCGCCTTCTGGAAAACGTCGCGAGCCTGCTGCTTTTTCTGGGTGGCCGTTCGCGTGGACCGTTGCGGGGCGGGGCTGGCGGCAAGGGTCCGGAGCGTGGGAAGGCACCACAGCAGCACGGCCACGATTCCCAGTACGGTCCGGCTCTTGGTCATTCCGGTTACCACCCTCCGGTAGTGAGCCTCTACTGCAAGTTCGTGTACAGCACCCGGCCGTTCTCATCGAGGGTGCGTACCAGCCGCTGCGGCCCGTTCGCGACCCGCTGCGGGCGCAGCATGCTGTAGACGTCGCCGATCTTCTTCACGTAATTCTGCGTCTCACGATACGGCGGGACTCCTCCGTGGCGCACCACCGCGTTCTCGCCGGCATTGTAGGCGGCCAAGGAGAGCTTCACGTCGCCGTCAAAATACCCCAGCAGATACTTCAGGTAGCGCACCCCGCCGTCAATGTTCTCGACGGGATTGAAGACGTTGCCGACGCCGAAGCGCCGGGCCGTGCCGGGAATGAGCTGCATCAGGCCCATGGCCCCCTTGTTGGAGACGGCCCGCGGATTGAAATTCGATTCCACGCGGACGATGGCCTTGACCAGCTCGGGATCGACGTCGTGGCGCTTGGCCGCTTCGTGAATCACCGTCTCGACGTTCGCCGGCGGCGAGGTCAGCGGGACCGCTGCGACCGGCGCTGCAGCTGTCCGTAGCGCTGCGGGAGGTTCGAACGGCGACCGCGCCTGAACTCTCGACTGCACCGGTGTCGCGCGCATCTGCTGCGCCGGTCTTGCTGGAACCATCGACTTGGCGGTCGGCTGCGGTTTGGGCGGCGCTGGATTCGCGTTCACGTAGATTCGTTTGCCGTTCTCGTCCACGTAGTAGGCCAGTTGCGCGGACACACTTCCGGCGCAGACCGACACCACCAGCAGCGTTAGCGCCAGGTGCTTCAAAGTAAGGCAATTATAGCATGGTGACCGGAGCGGCAATCAAACAAGAAGGGCGGCCCTTGTTCCGGGTGTAACACTCTCGCTACCGGGGTCCAGGAGCAGCGGAAGTATAAGATATTACGCTCCTGATTTCCTGTTTGTGTTAACCTACAGACGTTCCTTACAGGATACCCTGCATGACTTCCGCCGGCCCGCGCCGCATTCTCTTGACCTCTGTTTTCGGACCCTACGCCCAGGATGACGCCTTCGGCAGCCGGGCCACGAATCCCATGGAGCTGTATCACAACCAGGTAACCCGGTCGCAGGGCCCGTACTCCCTGCGCATGTTCCACCGCTCCTGGGGGATCATGATGATCCGCGAAAACATCTCCGCGCCCTGCACGGTGCTCGATTTCCCCACCCGCGAGGTCTTTGAGCGCGAGCTGAGGCGCGGAGCCTACGACGTTGTGGGCATCTCCAGCATCGTGGTCAACGTAGGGAAAGTGCAGGAGATGTGCCGCATGGTCCGGCAGCTTTCCCCCAAGTCCACGATCGTCGTCGGCGGGCACGTCACTTCGATTGCGCACCTGGAATCGATGATTGACGCCGATCACATTGTCCGCGGCGACGGGATCGCTTGGATGCGCCGGTTCCTGGGCGAGGACGAAAACGCGCCCATCCGGCATCCGCGAATCTACTCCGGCTACGGGTTGCGGGTGATGGGCGTTCCCGCGCCTACCAGCCGTTCCCGCACCGCGGCAACGGTGATCCCCTCAGTGGGTTGCCCGATGGGCTGCGACTTCTGCACTACGTCGGCCTTCTTCGGCGGCAAGGGCAATGCCCTGTTATTCTACGAGACCGGCGAGGATTTGTTCCAGGTTTTGACCGATATGGAACGGGCAATGAATGTCCACTC
>CAYPHP010000224.1:0-838 GCA_964410045.1 uncultured Acidobacteriota bacterium
GGGCTCTCGAGGACAAAGTCGGAAAATTCCAGAAGGCCGACGGCGGGACATTGTTCCTGAACGAAGTCGGGGACATGAGCTTGAAGACGCAGTCCAAAGTACTGCGCGCCCTCGACGAGGGCCGCTTCGAGCCGGTGGGCTCTTCGGTCGGGTACACCATGGACGCCCGGGTGATCGCGTCCACCAACAAGGTTCTGGATGAAGAAATCGCTCGCGGCAACTTCCGCGAGGACCTCTTCTATCGCCTCAACGTGATTCCCTTCGACGTGCCGCCGTTGCGTGAACGCGTGGAGGACATTCCCGTGCTGGTGGAGCATTTCCTCCAGGAATTCGCCGCCGCCTACGGCCGCAAGCCCAAGGTTTTGGCCCCCGACGCTATGCAGGTGCTGCTGAACTACACCTGGCCGGGCAACGTCCGCGAGCTGCGCAACCTGATCGAGCGCATCGTGATCATGAATCCGCAGCAGAAGATTGAGCGCAAGCACTTGCCGGCGCTGGTCTTTCGCGGAACGGCCCGCTCGAAAGGCAGCTTCACGTCGCTGCAGGAAGCCCGCACCACCTACGAGCGCGACTTCATCCTCAAGAAGTTGGAAGAGAATCAGGGTAACGTCTCGCGCACCGCAGAAGCCATGGGCATGGACCGCAGCCATTTGTACAAGAAGTTGAAGTCGCTGGGGATTGCGGCGAAAGAGTAGGAATGGCCGGGTCAGTGCTGCAACTCCCCTCTCACAAGAACCGCCGCCTCTGGCTGATCGTCTTTGGCGTGGTCGAGATTGTCATCGGCGGCCTTTTGCTGCTCTCCATTGTCGCGATGCACAGGGCGCCGGTCCCTCCGGAA
>CAYPHP010000224.1:848-6552 GCA_964410045.1 uncultured Acidobacteriota bacterium
AAGAGTCGGGCTTGCAGCTTCCCGTTTCGCCGGTGGCCATGAAGTTTGTCACCACCATAGTCAATGGCTCAATTGCCCTGTTGTTCTTGGCCATAGGCGTGGGCTCGATCCAATGCCGGAACTGGGCCCGCCTCGCCATGTTGGGACTCAGCGGCTTCTGGCTGGTCAGCGGACTGTTCACCACGTTGATTCTCACGCTGATGACCCCAACCATTCAGCAGCAGACCGACGCGCCTCCCGAAGTTGTGCAAACCGTGTTCGGTCTATCCCTGGCGTTCGAGCTGTTTGCCTTTGTGCTCCTGCCCACGGTGTTTCTGATCTTCTACGCCAGCAAGAGTGTGACCGCCACATGCCTGGCAATGACGCCGCGGACGGCGGTCCGGACCGCGGGCTTTGACGTACCGGGTCCGCTGATCGCTGTGGCCGTCTCGGAGGGCCTCAGCGGCTTCGCCATTTTGAGTTTCATGATGGTGCCAGCCACCTCTGTGTTTGGCGTGGTGGTCCATGGGGTCCCGGCCTTCCTCGTTCTGTTGGCGTTCTCGCTGGTGAGCGGCTTCGCCGCCGTGCTCATCGTCTACCGGAAGTTCTCCGGCTGGGTCCTGGCCTTGGTCAAGAATGCCGTGGCGCTGGTTTCCTGGGTTATGACCGTTGCCGGGCGCGACGTATATCAGTTCTATCGGGAACTGGGCTTGAACGAGAGACAGGTGCCGGGACTCCAGGGTTTCCCGCAAATGCAATCGCTTATGTGGAACCTGAGCGTTCCCGCTATGGCGGCCTACGTGATCTACATTGTGTACGCGAGGAAGTATTTCCCCAGAGAGACTGATCGCTACTCGTAGCGCAGCGCTTCGCTGGGATCGACGCGGGCGGCGCGGCGGGCGGGCAGGAATGCCGCGAACAGGGCGATCGCGATCATTGCCGCGACACCGAACGCAATCGGACCAGTAGTCTTCACCGGCAGGTCCTGGATCAACCGCGCTGCGAAGCCTTTTCCCCAATACGCGATCGGCGCGCCGATGAGCAGTCCGACGCCGACCAAGGTCATTGCTTCTGTGAGCACCATGCGGATCAGGTTGCTTCGCGTCGCGCCGAGCGCCAGGCGGATTCCAAACTCGGGGATGCGCCGCGCCACGGTGTAGGCCAGAAGTCCGTAGAGTCCGATCGCGGCGAGCAGGGAGCCCAGCGCGCCGAATAATCCGGAGAGCGACGCGATCACCCGCTCCAGCACGATGGACGCATCCACCTGCTCCGACAGCGTTGTGACCCGCGCGACCGATACAGTCTTCAGTGCGTCGCGCACCGTGCGCCGCACGGCGCCGGCCAGCGCCGACGGATCGGAACTGGTCCGCAGCACGAAAGTTTGCCCGGACACTCGTCCGCCTTGAAATGCCGGAAGGTAGATCGTACGTTTTGGGGCTTCCCGAATCTCGTAGTAGTGCGCGTCACCGACCAGTCCCACAATCTCGTAAGGCTGGCCGCCGAGATTCTTCCAGTCCTGCACCAGAGTGAAGCGCTTGCCGATGGGATTGGCGTTTCCGAAATAGTAGCGGGCCATTGCCTGATTGACGATCGCCACGGCTGGGATGCCGCCGTCCTGGAAGTTGAAGTCGCGCCCGGCCAGCAACGGAGTTTCCAAGGTCGCAAAGTATTTTGGCGCAACCCAGTTCAGGTTAACGTAGCGACGCGCTTCCGGCGCCTCAGTGTGGCCTTCGGCGATTACGAAGCTCGAGGCTCCCGCGCCGGAGATAGGCGTCGCACCGCTGAGTGTTGCCGAGCGTACACCGGGAATCGCTTCCAGGCGCCCCAGCAGATCCCGATAGGCCACGGACAATCGTTCGCTGTTGTAACCGCTGCGCGCGGGATCGAGCGTCACCAGCAGAACGTTGTCGCGGCGGAAGCCCAGGTCGATACCCTGCAGGTTCGTCAGATGGCGGACGAACAGCCCGGCCATGCTCAGCAGCGCCAGCGAGAGCGCCACCTGCGCCGCTACCAGCGACTTGCCGAAGAAGCGTCCGAATCGGGTGTCGCCGGCTCGGCCCACTTCCCGCATGGATGACACCGGCGTGGAAGCAAAGGCGTTCCGCGCGGGCGCCAACCCGAAAAGCAAGCCGGTCAACAAGGCGACGCCGGCGGTGAACAGCAACACGGTCACATCCGGCTGTACAGGAATCTCCACCGGTTGTGGGAATCCCATCATCGGCCGTCCCGAAGTCATGATCCGCACCAGCGCTCCGGCGCCAAAATATGCCACCACCACGCCGAGCAGTCCGCCCGCGCCGGAGAGCATCACGGATTCGGTCAGTACTTGGCACATCAAGCGAACCCGGCCTGCGCCCAATGCCACGCGCACCGCCATTTCCTTTTGGCGGGCGGCTCCGCGCGCCAGCAGCAAGCTGGCCACGTTTGTACACGTGATCAGTAAGAGCAGGCTCACCACAACCATCAGGGCGAGCAGCGGCCTGCCGTATTGATCGCGCAAACGGGAGAGCCCTGCACCGGCTGGCTCCACTTCAATCTTCAATTGCTGGACCAGCGGATCTTTGTTGGTCTTGGCGCGCTCCTCGATGGTGAACTGGTAGAGTACCGACATTTCCGCGCGCGCTTGCGCGATGGACACGCCGGGCTTCAACCGCGCGATCAGGTATAGTCCCCCGCGTCCGGAATGCGGTAACCAAATGTCCGTCTTCGACCCGACCAGCAATCCAGAGAACGCGCGCGGCGCCACGCCGACAACGGTCACAGGCTGATCCTGCACGATGAGTTGCCGGCCCAAGATAGCCGGATCCTGATTGAACTTACCCTTCCAGTAGGACCAGCTCACTACAGCAACGCGATCGTCTCCCGGACCAATCAGCCGGCCGATGGCGGGCTTGACGCCGAGAGTCGAGAAGAAATCTCCGACGACGTATTCGCCGGTTACCGTTTCAGGTTCGGAACCCTCATTGCGGATACTCAGTCGCGACGGAGGCGACGCGGCGGTCAGCGTGGAGAAAACGTGGTTGTGCTTCTTGTAGTGCTCATAGCTCGGCCAACTGAAGTAGCCATTCCCGCGCGGCTCGCCTGGATATTTCTGCAGGAACTCCACGATCTGCTCCGGTTTCTCGACCGGCAGCGAGCGCAGCATCAGGGTGTTAATCAGGCTGAAGATTGCGGTGTTGGCGCCGATGCCGAGAGACAACGACAGGACGGCCACCGCCGTGAATCCCGGACTGCGGCGCATCATCCGCAGGGCGTAACGAACGTCCTGCGAGAGCCGTTCGAAGGCAATCCTTGCCCAGATCATGACTACGCCCATTGTAATACGGCTAGATGAGGAGCGACGCGCCAGTAGTATACTGCTCTCATATGTCACCGGTAATTGACGCGAGACTCCAAGCATTCACGGTTGAAGAAGTCGCGAGGCGTCTGCGTGTCAGGGCCAGCACGGTTCTCAAACTGATTCGCCGCGGCGAATTGTTTTGCTCGCAAGGTAGGCACCGCTTGGAGAGTGCCGGCGGCAGCGCTGGATCGTTACCTTGCGGCCCCATCTGGCAACGGCTTTGACGATGAGGTGCTGTCGGCCCGGGATTTGGCCGCCATTAGCCGCGGTCTGGCCGACATCAAGGCCGGCCGGACAATCAGCCGAACAGAGTTGAATCGCAAGCTGGGGTTGTGACCTTCACAACCCACTATTCTCACGAGGCCGAGAAAGTCTTTGCTCGCCTCGACCGTACCACTCAGAAACGAATGAACGAGCGCTTTCAGGAGTTGGAGCGTAATCCATTTGATTCGAGAGTGTCCAAGCCATTGCGGGGCGACTTGAAGGGGCTGCGAAGTTCGCGCCTGGGGCCCTGGCGGATCATCTACACTCTCGATGAGATCCGCGAAGTTCTGTATGTCGTTTCGATAGGACCGCGCGGTGGCGTCTATCGTGACTTGTGAGATCTCCGTAAGACATGAATCTCAACGGGCTGCGCGGAGCCGTTCCTCGGCCATGCGATCGGCGACGCGCGCGGGCGACTCGCGCTCTTCGCGCGCGCGTTGGAGAACGGCGAGTGTGCGTTCAAAGATCCGCCGGATGCTGGGAGTGCTGTCGGGCTTCGAGTCCAGGAAGAACTCCGCGCCTCGGATCAACGCCCCGGCGTTGACCAGGTAATCCGGCGCGAAGACCACGCCGCGGCCTGCCAGCAGGTCGCCGGCAGCCGGGGACGCCAACTGATTGTTGGCGCTGCCGCAGACGATCCGTGCGCGCAGGCGGGGGACAACTTGCTCCGTGATTACCCCGCCGAGCGCGCAGGGAGCCAGCACGTCGCAGGGCGCGTCGAGCAGCGCGTCAGGCGCAACGACTTCCGCGCCGAACTCCCGCCGGGCTTGCTCCGCGCGAGCGGGATTGGCGTCGGCTACCAGCAGTTGAAAACCTTCCCGATGCAGGATCGCGGCCAGCGCCATGCCCACTCCGCCGACGCCTTGAATCGCCACGCGCTGCCCAGTGACTCCGGCAAAGTTCAGGCAAGCGCGAATCCCTTCCCAGACGCCCAGGGCCGTCGCTTGGTTCAGATCGCCGAGTTCCGGCGAGTCGTGACAGACCACATAACGGCTGGCCCGTCCGGCAGCACGCAGATCGTCGTCAGTCACGCCCACGTCGGGACCGGTGAAGAAGCGTCCGCAAAGCCCTGCGACCAGCTCGCCGAATACGGTGAAGGCTTCCTGGCGGCTGAGCGCCGGGTGATCAACAATCACTGCTTTGCCGCCGCCGGCACGGAGGTCCGCCAGCGCCGCCTTGTAAGTCATCGCTTGCGACAAGCGAAGCGCATCGGCCAGCGCGAGATCGGGCCGTTCATACGGCCACAGACGGGTTCCGCCCATCGCCGGACCCAGCCGCGTGGAATGCAGAGCGAGAAATCCGTGCAGGCCGGACCTGATGTCCGAAAACCCTAGGACGCTTTCGTGCCCGTCGATGTGCAGGGAATGGGTGTGGGGCCGCACAGACCTACATACCTAACGCGGCGGCCTTAGCGTTTCCACGGTCAGTTGATTGACCACGTTCTTCACGCCGGCCACGCGGCGCGTGAGCTTGTCGGCCTTAGCCTTGAAGCGCTCCTCGGTCACTGTGCCCTTCAGCGTCACCACGCCGTCCTTCACGTCGATCGTCAGGCGCGAGCCCTTGATGTCCGGGTCGTTGTTCAAACGCTGGCGCACCTTTTCGAAGATGGTGTCGTCGTCGGCGCGTGCGGCGGGAACCGCCAATGCCAGGACCACCAGGATTGCCGCCAGAACAAAACGTCTATTCATCATTGTTGTCCGCGTTGTCTGCGTTATCATCTGCCGCTCCTGCCATCCTACGCCAATCCAGCCCTTCAAGGAAACCGGCGCTTTCCCGCCAGTTCGGACGCACCTTGATGAACAGCTCCAGAAAGACGCGGCAGTTGAAGGCTTTCTCGATCTCCAGGCGGGCCTCCGTGCCGATCTGTTTCAGCTTCTCGCCGCCGGTCCCGATCAGGATGCCTTTCTGCCCGGGACGCTCGACGTAGATGGTGGCGTGAATGCGCAGAAGCTGCTCCGTCTGCTGATACTGATCCACCATCACGGCTGTGGCGTAGGGCAGTTCCTGGCGGGTGAGCAGGATGGCCTTCTCGCGGACAATCTCGGCCGCCAGAAAGCGCGCCGGGAGATCGGTGACGTGGCCGCGCGGAAAATACTGCGGGCCGGGTGGCAGGTAGCGCGC
>CAYPHP010000225.1:0-259 GCA_964410045.1 uncultured Acidobacteriota bacterium
GAAACGTCAGATGATCCAGTTCCATGACGAACTTGAAGACGTCGCCATGCGCTCCACATCCGAAGCAGTGGTAGAACTGCAACTGCCCGTGCACCGAGAAGGAAGGGGTCTTCTCCTGATGGAACGGGCACAGTCCGGAATAGCGCACCCCGGCTTTCTTGAGGCGCACGTACTCGCCCACCACGCGGACGATGTCCACCTGGGACTTGACGGTGTACGCGAAATCTCCCGGCTGGGCCATGGCGCTTGAGCCGATATC
>CAYPHP010000225.1:269-6532 GCA_964410045.1 uncultured Acidobacteriota bacterium
GTGACATTCACCGAACATTCGACTAGAATGAGCTGTAGAAACACAATGCGTGCCAAGACCACACACGTCATTCCCGCCAAGGACGGCTGGCTTGTAAGAAAGTCCGGCAACGGATCGGGTGCGCTGTTCCCGACGCAGAAAGAAGCCACCGACAGAGCCATCCGCATCTCCAAGGCCGCCAAGGCCGGCCAAGTGGTGGTGTTCTCCCGTGGCGGAATGTTTCGCGTCGTGGAGAGCCACGGCCTGCCGGAGATTCAGAGGTCGCGCCTCAGAAGTAAACTGGGCAGAAACGCCATCAGAAGAGCCGTGGGCAAAGTGGTTCTCGCGCGGCTGATGGCTGAGTGACTGAGTGCCCGGCCGCTTGCGCGCCAAAGACGTCTTCATCAACTGCCCGTTTGATTCCGGTTACAAGCCGCTCTTCAACGCCATCGCCTTTGCCGTGTACAAGCTTGGTTTCAAGCCTCGCTGTGCGCTCGAGGTGGACGATTCGGGTGAAGTCCGGGCGGACAAGATCCAACGCCTCATCGAGCAATGCCGGTACGGCATTCACGATATTTCCTCGGTCGCCCTCGACCCCAACACCGGATTGCCGCGCTTCAACATGCCGCTGGAACTCGGTCTGTACCTGGGCTGCAGGCGATTCGGTGGCGACGCCCAGCGCCGGAAAGCCTGCCTTATTCTGGACAGCGAGCCCTACCGGTACCGCGCGTTCATCTCCGACATTGCCGGACAGGATATCCACGCGCATGGCGACAGGCCTGAACGGGCCATCACCGAAGTCCGCGACTGGCTGGTTGCCGCGTCCGGTCGCAAACGATTGCCCGGAGGAGCCGAAGTCGTTGAACGCTACGGCAAGTTTCGGAAAGAGCTGCCGCGACTATGTGCCGAGTTTCGGCGCATACCGGATGCGCTCACTTTCGTGGATCTGTCGGAAATGATTGAGATCTGGCTGAAGTCGGGTCGGTAGGCAGTGTTGGCATCGGTGCATTTCCTCGTCATTCCAGCGGCAGCAATGGCCCGGCCTCGACTATCCAGTGCGGTGTAGACTGTAGCGGACTGCCCCTTAAGCCGGTCCGATGACTGAACATGGGAGCCCACGAATGGGCAGTGGGGGTACCATGAAAATCGCAATCTGCCTCAGCATCATAATGACCATCATCTGTCTAGTTTCCGCGACTGGACGAGCCCAGAATCAACGCGGTCCGTCAACGGCCGAAGAGCGCTCGAGTGCGGTGACGTCGGCGCGACTCCTCGAGTCTGAGCCGTTTCACAAAGATGCCAAGAAGATCCATCAGTGGTTCATCCGCTGGCTGACTGAGATCCCGGACATTACCGTCGAGGCCTGTACGGCCTATTTCGGTCCAGCCGGAGACAAGAAGTACAAGTACAGCAGCGAATTGCTAACACAATCCATGTATTCCGCTGCAGCGTTCATCATCGAGCATCCGACAGAGGTGCCTGACAGGCTGAATGTCAATCTGGCCGGCGTCGAAGGAGCGCTGAATGCCTATGCGGCGATGGTTCGGGCGGATCCCAAAGCACGCCACGACCATATGGATGGTTTGCTCGCGAAGCGGGATAAGGGCGAACTAAGAGCCTACGTCGAGCGGATCTCGAAGACAGGGTGCAGCAAGAAATAGCCGCCCAATATCGCGCGCAGCCCTCCGACCCTTCTGCGATGGCAGTGTGATCCCTGTCCCGCGCCAAGCCAACCACGCTTGCTGCGCCGGAGAACCCGAAGTGTGAGGCTGCTCGAAATCCCCATCTTCATGGAACTATCCGCCCGCGCCCTCGTACTAGTTCTTCAGGAGACACGCCATTATGGATACGCTCGTTCAGGACCTTCGCTTTGGACTCCGGCAACTGCGCAAGAGCCCGGCCTTCACGCTCGCCGCTGTGTTGACCCTGGCCCTGGGGATCGGGGCCAACACCACGGTCTTCAACTGGCTCAACTCGGTGATCTTCAATCCTCTGCCCGGCGTGGACTCGACCCGCTTGTATTACATCCGCTGGCGGACGCCGGAGGGGAACAGCAACAGCTTTTCCTGGCCCGACTATCTGGACTACCGCAAACGGAACCAAACCCTGGAAGGCTTGATCGTCGGCCGGATGACTGCCATGAGCCTGGGCGACGGCAGCCAACAGCAGGTGAACCGTGTCTGGGGTCTGCTGGTTTCCGCCAACTACTTCGAGACCCTGGGCGTGAAGGCGGCGATGGGCCGCACGTTTCTTCCGGAAGAAGACGAGAAGCCGGGCGGACACCCGGTGGTGGTAATCAGCCATCAGTGCTGGCAGAGCCGTTTCGGCGGCGATCCGCAGATCATCGGCAAGCAGATCCGGCTCAACAAGCAGAACTTCACCGTGATCGGCGTGACGCCGTCGCCCTTCCAAGGCAACACCCTCGGCTTGAGCTTTGAGATGTGGGTGCCGGCCATGATGCAGCCTACGATCCTTGGGGGCGCCGGAATCCTCGATCAGCGCGGCTCGCGCTGGCTGGACGGATTCGCGCGGCTGAAGCCCGGCGTGACCCCGGCACGGGCGGAGGAGGACCTGACCGTCATTTCCTCGCAAATCGCCCGGGAGTTCTCCCAATCGGACCGCTATCCGCGCGCCATCACCTCGCCGGTCTGGAAAGAAGGCGGCGGACGGATGCTGGCCCCGGTGATGATCCTGATGATGGCCGTGGTCGGCGTGGTGCTGCTGATCGCCTGCGCCAACATCTCGAACCTGCTGCTGGCACGGTCGGCAGCGCGCCGCAGGGAGATCGGGATTCGCCTGGCGCTCGGCGTGAGCCGTCTGCGTCTGATCCGCCAGTTAATGATCGAAAGCGGACTACTGGCCATGTTGGGCGGCGCGGCTGCGCTGGCCATGGTGCCCCTGACCAAAGGAATGCTGCAGGGCTTCACCCCGGTCAGCGATTTCCCGGTCGGGCTGGTGGTTCGGCCTGACGGCAACGTATTCCTGTTTGGGCTGGCTGTGTCCGCCCTGGCCACGGTGCTGTTTGGGTTGATTCCCGCGTTGCGCGGATCGAGCCCCGACCTGATCAACGGCCTGAAGGACGACAGCGGCGGATCGGTGGGCGCGCGCAAGTCCTGGCTGCGCAGTTCGCTAGTGGTGGCCCAGGTGTCGCTCTCTCTCGTGCTGTTGATCGCCGCGGGCCTGCTGCTCAAGAGCCTGGAGAAGGCCCGCAATGCCGATCCCGGCTTCGATCCCCGGAACGTCCTGCTCGCGGGAGTTGACCTGGTCCCCAACGGCTACGACGCTCCGCGCGGCAGGATCGCATTGCGCCAGATCACAGAAAGGATTTCCGCGCTTCCCGGCGTGACCGCGGTCAGCACGATCCGGCGCGTCCCTCTGGGGCTGGGCGGCAGCAGTTCGTCGTCGTTTGAGGTGGACGGCTATGCGCCCGGGAAGAACGAGGAGATGATGACGTTCACCCACACCATCGGGCCGGACTACTTCCACACGTTGAACACGCCCGTGACGGCAGGGCGCGAATTCTCGCCTGCGGCTACCGACCAGACGCAAAAGGAGGTGGTGATCAACCAGACCTTCGCCCAGCGCTACTTCGCCAAGATGGACCCGGTGGGGCGGACGGTCCGGATTTTCCGCGAATCACGCGTGGTGGCGGGCGTGGTCAAAGACAGCAAGTTTTTCAGCCTGAATGATCCGCCTGCGCCGGCCGTATATTTCCCGGTCGCGCAAGTCTTCAATTCGGAAGCCAACTTCCTGGTGCGCACCAGCGGCGATCCCCTGTCGCAGGCCCGGGCGGTCCAGGAAGCGATCCGGTCGGTGGACCCCAATCTGCCGGTCTTCGGCGTGCGGGACATGCAAACCGCCATCGGTGTCGCCTACTTCGGCCAGCGCATGGGTGGATCGCTGCTCGGCTTTTTCGGCGCGCTGGCGCTGGGTCTAGCGGCTGTGGGCATTTACGGCGTTCTGGCCTATGGCGTCACCCAGCGCTCGCGGGAGATCGGCATCCGCATGGCACTGGGCGCGAATCGCGGCAGCGTGCTGAGGCTGATCCTCGGCCAGGGAATGAATCTGGCACTGATCGGCGTGGCCATCGGCCTGGTCGTGGCGGTCGCCGTCACCCGCCTGATGAATTCGATGCTGTTCGGCGTGTCGCCCACTGACGTGCCGACCATGGTCACCGTCTCGGCCTTGCTTGTGGTTGTGGTCCTCGCCGCCAGTTACCTTCCGGCGCGGAAGGCCACCCGGATCGACCCGATCCTGGCCATCCGCTACGAGTGAGCCATATACAATAGAAGTGTGACCCTGTCCCGCGCCCTTCTGGGAGTCGTGTTGCTGGGCACCGCCCTGACCGCCCAGCCAAAGCCTCCCAGCGAAGACCTGGAGAAGATCCTGCGCAAGTTCGCGCTGGTATTAGGCGCAGTGGAGGAGCACTACGCCGACCCAACTGACGCCGACGCGCTGATCTACCGGGGCGCGATCCCCGGGATGCTGCGGACGCTCGATCCGTACTCGGTCTTTTTCGATCCCGGCCAGTTCCATCAACTCCAGCAACAGCAGCAGGCCCGCGTGGAGGGCTTCGGCACCATCGTTTCGGTGGTGCCTGGACGCGTGGTGGTGCTGGAGGCGCATACCGGAGGTCCGGCGGCGCGCGCCGGCATCCAACCGGGCGACGAGATCCTGGAAATCAACGGCTATCGCATCGAGTATCTGGACCTGCCGCAACTCATCGAGTTGCTCACGGAAGCCAAGAAAAGTCCCGCGCAGTTGCGCTTCATGCGCTTCGGCTCCGCCGCTCTCGAAAGCCTGACCGTGACTCCGGCGGAAATGTCCCAACCGGCGGTGAGCCGCGTCTTCCTCCTGCAGACCGGCGTGGGATACATCAAGCTGGACGGCTTCGAGACCACGTCCGCCAAGGAACTGCGCGAAGCCAACGAAAGACTGCGCGGCGAAGGGATGCAGAAACTGGTGCTCGACCTGCGCGACAATCCCGGCGGGCTGCTGGATGCCGCCACATTCATCTGTGGATATTTTCTGAAGCCCGGGACGCTGATCCTGAGCGCTCGCGGACGCGCCCAGAAGGACAAACTCCTGAACGTCGCGGACGACGCCAAGCCCTACGATTTCCCGCTCGCCGTACTGGTGAACCAGAAGACCGCCAGCGCTTCAGAGATCCTTTCCGGCGCTCTGCAGGATCACAAGCGCGCCGTGATCGTGGGCGTTCAGACCTATGGCAAGGGAGTCGTGCAAGGCGTCTACCCGCTCAGCCATGGGACCGGCTTGGCCTTGGCCACCGCCCAATACTTCACTCCCGCGGGACGTTCCATCCAGCGGCCTTATCCAGGCCTGCGATTCACAAATGCCTCGGCTGGACCGGGCGGAATTACTCCGGACGTGGTCGTCGAAGTCGCCGGCTACAACGACTGGCAGGCGTACCTAGAAGCCCGGCAGGCGTTCCTGGATTTTGCGCGCACGTTTGTCGCCGGGAACAAGTCCGTCACCGAGGACTTTACGGTAGGCGGCGATGTGCTGGAAGGCTTCAAGAGCCATCTGCGCCAGCACAATATCGGGATGAACGAGACGCTGTGGTCCAGCAACCTTCCCTATATCCGCAACCGCTTGCGGGTGGAGATTTTCAACCTGGCGCTGGGCGTGGCCAAGGGCGATCAAATCGCCGCGGCCACGGACCGTCAGATCCAGGCGGCGGTTGCGGAACTCACCCGCTCTTCTCCACGGTGACCCACGTGTTGTAATCAGGCTCGCCACTGGCAGGATCCACGGTGCAGGTGATCAGGCTGTTCACCTCGGGCCAGAAAGCCTGCAGCGTGCCCGCGGCCACCGGCTCGATGCGGCAGCGGCCGGTGTGCTGGCCGGCTTCGGAGCGAAGGCGGATCGTGTCGCCGCTGCGCAGTCCGAGTCGCGCGGCGTCACTGGCGGACATGAAGATCTCGTCGCGATGCGCGCCGGTCAGCGGGTCGGGATCGGAATACAGAATGGAATTGAACTGGTTGCCGCGGCGGGTGGCCAGGTAGAAGCGTTCGCCGTCGGGAAGATTCTCAGGCGGCCGGACCGCCGCGAACACCGCTTTCCCCTTGGGCTGCAAGTGCGCGCCGCCGTATTGGATCCAATCGCCCTCCTTCTTCAGGTTCTTGATTCCGGCATAGAGCGGCATCACGTTATCCATCTCTGCGCGGATGGCGTCGGCATCGGGGAAGGACACCTTGGCGCCGGCCCGCTGCGCGACGGCTTGCAGGATCTCCCACTCCGAGCGGCTTTCGCCGATGCGCGGA
>CAYPHP010000226.1:0-6531 GCA_964410045.1 uncultured Acidobacteriota bacterium
AGCGGTGAACCGTGGCGTGATCGACCTGGATGCCGCGTTCAGCCATCATCTCTTCTAGGTTGCGCAGGCTCAACGGGTAGGCCGCGTACCAGCGCACGCACACCAGCATCACTTCCAGCGGATAGTGGAGCCGTTTGAGGACCCCACGCAGGACCGAATGCCGGAGCTGGATTGACAACGCTTGCATCATCAAATCCTAGCCGTTCCGCTTATTGCGACACAACCGGCGCAAGCGCCCCGAGTACCCTATTGCGACAGATTCCATTGTCTCTGGACGGCTTATTGCGACACAACCTTGCTGTGCCGCGTGGGATAGGTGACAACGCGGATTGAGTCGCCAATCAACCTCGGGATTGCACCGATGCCGCCAAGTATGCGGGAACTTTTCGCCGCCTTCTTCATAGATTGAGAGCGCATTCAAGCTTGATGACGGTCAAAGAAATTTCTAGGATTCAAGTCCTTTTAGGGCACATCCAGTTGCCTGCCACCGGAGACACCATGAAACCATCCAGCCCCCTGCGGAGGTCACTGCTCGCGACCGCTTGCGTCGTCGCCGCGATCAACAGCCACACGGCCGCCGCGCAAGAGAAAGACAACTACCCCAGCAAACCGGTCACCCTGGTCGTACCGTTCACCCCGGGCGGCAGCAACGATGTCATTGCGCGGGTGGTCGGCCAGCGGCTCAGCCAAATCTGGCAGCAGCCGGTTGTCGTGGACAACAAGGCCGGCGCGGCGGGCAGCATCGGAACCGACCATGTGGCCAAGGCCCCTGCGGACGGCTACAAGCTGCTGATCACCAACAACAACACCATGTCGATTAATCCTGTGCTCCTGCCGAACACGCCTTACGCGGTCTCGCGGGACTTTGCGCAGGTCACACAGCTCGGCGTTGTTCCCGTGGTCCTGGTCGTCAACGCCAACGTGAAGGCCAGCACGGTGAAGGAACTCATCGACCTCGCGAAGTCCGCGCCAGACAAGCTGTCCTATGCCTCGTCGGGGTCCGGCAGCCCGCAGCATCTGTCGGCCGAACTCTTCAAGTCGATGACGGGCACCGACATCGTTCACGTCCCCTACAAGGGCGCGGCGCCGGCGATCACCGACCTGTTGGCAGGCCAGGTGGAGATGCAGTTCGGCGCCATCAACTCGCTGCTGCCACACATCCGCACCGGAAAGCTGCGCGCGCTCGCCGTCGGCGGCACCCGGCGCGCGGGTCTGCTGGCCGACGTGCCTACGATCGCCGAAGCTGGCCTGCGCGGTTACGACAGCGAGATCTGGCTCGGCCTGGCTGCTCCTGCGGGGACGCCGGCCGCGATCATCAGGCGCATCAGCACGGACGTTGCCAAGGTCCTCGCGGAACCCGCAGTGAAGGAGAAGCTCGCCGAGCAGGGCATCGAGGCGCACCCCAGCACGCCGCAGGAGATGACCAGGCTCGTCGAGAAGGACACCGAGCGATGGGCGAACGTCATCAAGAGCGCAGGCATCAAAGCCGACTGAGCGGAGCACGCAATTGAATTCTAGGCAACCCATCCCACTGCGCCGCGACGTGCCCGCCCCTGGCCAGGGCGCCGGCAGCTTGTGGGCCAGCGACGCGATCGCGGAAATGATCCGCGCGCTCGACATCCCCTTTGTCCTCCTGAACCCCGGTTCGAGTTTCCGGGGCCTGCACGACAGCCTGGTAAACCATCTCGGGAACGTCGATCCCCAGATGCTCGTGGTCCTCCATGAGGAGCATGCGGTAGCCATCGCCCATGGCTATGCGAAGGTGACCGGAAAGCCCCTCGCCGCCATCGTTCACAGCAATGTGGGACTGATGCACGCGTCCATGGCGATCTTCAATGCCTGGGTCGACCGTGTGCCGGTCGTGGTCCTGGGCGCCACCGGTCAGGTGGACGCGGCGAAACGGCGCCCCTGGATCGACTGGATGCACACCGCGCAGGACCAGGGCGCGCTCATCCGCGACTTCAGCAAGTGGGATGCGCAACCGGCCTCTGTCGCAGCGTCCTATGAAGCGCTGCTGCGGGCCAAGCAGATTGCACTGACTGCGCCGGCAGGCCCGACCTACGTATGCTTCGACGTCTCCCTTCAGGAGACGCGGATCGACGCGATCCCCCCGCTACCGGACGTCGGCCGCTACCAGGTTCCTTCGCCTGCGGCGCCCGCGCAGGAAGCGTTGGCACGGGCCGCAGAACTGCTGTCCTCCGCGGTACGCCCCATCATTCTCATGGGGCGGGTCTCCAGGTCGAACGAGGCCTGGCGCCAACGCATCGAACTGGCCGAGAAACTCAATGCGCAGGTCCTCACGGATCTGCGCGCCGGCGCCTCGTTCCCCACGGATCACCCGTTGCACGCCGCCGTGCCAGGCGTGTTCCTGACCCCGGACGCGGCCCGCACGCTGCGTGCGGCCGACGTCGTCCTGAGTCTTGACTGGTACGACTTGAGCGGGACGCTGCAGCAGGCGTGGCGCAACGAGGAGGTGGACGCCAAGGTGATCCAGATCTCCCTCGACCACTACAGCCATCGCGGCTGGAGCATGGACCACCAGGGCCTCCCCCCCGTCGACGTGTTCATGCCGGTCGAACCCGATGTCGCCGTCCCGCTGATTTGCGCCGCTTGCGCGAGCCGTCCGGCCAGCCATGAGGCTGTAACGGTCGCGTCCGCGAAGACGCCAACGCCGCAGGACGGCACCATCAGCATCGCGATGGTCGCGGATGCCTTGGGCCGGACCGCCGGCAGCCAACCCGTGACGCTGATCCGCGTGCCGCTGGGCTGGAGCGGCGAGATGGGCCATTTCCGGGATCCACTGGACTACCTAGGCATGGATGGCGGTGCCGGCATCGGATCAGGCCCGGGCATGGCGGTCGGTGCGGCGCTGGCTCTGCGCGCAAGTGATCGCCTGCCCGTGCTGATGACGGGCGATGGCGACTACCTGATGGGCCTGACGGCGCTCTGGACGGCAGCGAACGCCGGCATCCCCCTGCTCACCATCGTCTGCAACAACCGCTCGTTCTTCAATGACGAATTGCACCAGGAGCGCGTCGCGCGCGATCGCGACCGCCCGGTCCAGAACCGCTGGATCGGCCAGCGGATCGGAGATCCGGACCCGGACCTGGCCCAGCTGGCGCGCGGGCTGGGACTGCAGGGCTTCGGACCGACGTCCGACCCCGCCGAACTCGACCAGATCCTGGCCCGCGCCGTCGCCGCGGTGCGAGAAGGCGCGACCGTGGTCGTCGACGTGCGGGTGACGCCAGGCTACAGCGCCGCCATGGCTTCGGGCATGACACGGTCGCATGAGGATGCGCAAGGAGGCGGAGCATGAGCACGGATGCCATCGCCCTGCCGGACAGCGGCGACCTGAGCCCTTACGTCAAGGGCATCCTGCCCCGGTCGAGCGGCCTCTTCTGGGCGGGCCAGTGGCAAGAGGGCTCGGGCCAGACCATCCCGACCTTCAATCCATCGACGGGCGAACTCCTGGCCGAGGTCAATGCCGCTGCGGCAGCGGAAGTCGACGCCGCGGTCGCTTCGGCGAAGGCCGCCTTTCCCGCCTGGGCCGATACGCCCCCGCTCCAGCGCGGCGCGCTGCTGCGGGAAGCTGCGCGCCGCGTGCGGCAGCACGCGCGCGAGCTGGCCCTGCTGGACGCCGCCAACTGCGGCAACCCGGTGCGCGCCATGCAGATGGACGCCGAGATCGCGGCCACCCAGTTGGACTACTTTGCGGGCTTGGTCCTCGAGATCAAGGGAGAAACCATCCCGACCGCGAACGGTGCGCTGAACTACACCCTGAGGGAGCCGCTCGGCCCCGTGGCCCGGATCTTCCCCTTCAACCACCCGTTCATGTTCGCTGCGGGAAAGATCGCCGCGCCGCTCGCGGCTGGCAATACGGTGATCGTCAAGCCGCCGGAACAGGCGCCGCTGTCGACCATCCGGTTGATGGAGATCCTGGACGGCCTGTTCCCTGCCGGCGTGCTGAACTGCGTCACGGGTGGCCGGGAGACGGGCGCCGCGCTCTCGGCGCATCCGGATGTCGCCGCCGTTGCCTTGATCGGAAGCGTCGGCGCGGGCAAGGCGGTCCTGCGGTCCGCAGCCGACACCATGAAGCACACGCTGCTTGAACTCGGCGGCAAGAACGCGATGGTCATCTATCCGGACGCCGATCTGCGCAGCGCGGCGGAGGGGGCCGTGCGCGGCATGAACTTCACCTGGTGCGGGCAGTCCTGCGGCTCCACCAGCCGCTTGTATGTGCACCGCTCCATCCATGACGAGTTCATGCAGAGCGTCGCGCGGGAACTCGCGCAGAAGCACCAGCCCGGCATCGCGACCCACTCGGACACGACCATGGGTGCGATGGCCAGCCGTGCCCAGTACGACCGCGCGCTGCACTACATCCAGGCGGGCATCGAGGACGGCGCCACGCTGTTGACGGGCGGCCACGCTGCGCGTAACGCGCGATTGCAGGCCGGCCTCTTCATCGAACCCACGGTATTCACCGATGTGCGGCCCGACATGCGCATCGCGCGGGAAGAGATCTTCGGACCCGTGCTCTCGGTGTTCTCCTGGGAGGACGAAGACCAGTTGTTCGCCGATGTCAACGCCATCGAACTGGGGCTGACGGCATCGGTCTGGACCACCAGCCTCAACACCGGCCTGCGCGCGGCCAAGCGCATCCAGGCGGGGTACTTGTGGATCAACGAGTGCTCGATCCACATCCCGGGCGCACCGTTCGGCGGCTACAAGCAGTCCGGCATCGGCCGGGAGGAGTCCAAGGAAGAGCTGCTGGAGTTCACGCAACTCAAGAACGTTCACGTGAAGCTCCGCTAGGGACCAGAGAGGCGCGCGGCAGCAATGCCCGCGGACGCTCCTGCCCGGTCCGAGGCACCCGGCGTTCGGCTAGGGGCCGGGTTCCGGTTCGGACATCGGAACGTACCGGGCGCGCGGCCGCCAGAGCCCGGTCGCACCGCGCTGCTCCTGGATGTGCGCTGCCCAGCCGGCCATGCGCGCCGCCAGAAAGATCACACCGGTAGACCACGCCGGCAGTCCAAGCACGCGGACCAGGCACACGACCGCGAACTCATGCCTCGGATGCACCCCCAGCTCCTCTTCCGCCCACCGCAGAAACGCAGCGACCCGGCTCATGCTGAACGTGTTGCCGGACAGTTCGGCGGCGATCGACAGCAAGTGCCTCGCGCGGGGGTCGCCGCGCGGGTAGAGGGGATGGGTGAACCCGGGAATGCGCTGCCCGCGCCCATGGAGGCGCAATGCCTTCTCACGCAATGCAGCTGCGGTAGGCCTGGCGGTGATGAACCGGTCCACGACGTCGTAGTGCCCGGCTATCTCCGTGCCGGCGCTCGCGCAGATGCCCACCGCGATGCAGTCGAACAGGCTCGCACCTCCCGAGGCAGCCGCACGGACAGACAGCGTGCCCGGTGGCAATTCATGGTCCGCGAGAAGCACCAGCAACGCGTTCATGGCGCGGAGCCGATCCGGCGTGCTCTCGCGACCGAATGAACGGATCAGTGTCGAAGCAACGGGCTCCGAAGGATGCGGCAATGTCGGCGTCCGATTCGGGCCAACGCATCCGATCGCCTGGGTCACGGCGCAGACCAGGAAGCGCGCGTCGTGCGCGACGGCCGCAGTCGGCTCCCCAGCTGTGGCACGCCGGCTGGTTCGTCCCAACTGCAGGGCAAGCATGGCCAGTGCCTGATACACGAGATGCGGGCCTCCACCCTGCAGGATTCTTGGACATGCGTCAGCAATCCGCGCCTGGTCGCGCTGATGGATCCGCCACGCGGCCGGCCGTGCAAGATCGAGAGGCAAACCCCAAAGCAACTCGCAGACCTTCTCGAACGGAACATTCTGCTGGGCGAGCTCGCTGGCCAGGCGCCCTCGGTAAGAAGGTCCGTCTTCCGTGATCTCCGTGATCCCGCTGCTGACGATGGGAGGGCCGTGGTCCATCGCTCCAGCCGCTACCGCCCCATGCCCCGCTCGCGCCGCAGCACGCGCGACAACGCGCTCGATGTCCGCACGGCTGTAGAGGTGCGCCTTGGTTCCAGGCTGGGGAATGCTGCGGATGGCCCCCCGGCTCACATAGGCATAGAGCGTCTGCGGGCGAACGCCAAGGAGGGCGAGACTGGCCTTCGCGTCAATGAAATCCGGGGGCCGTGAAGGCGCGGGACCAGGGCGTGGGGTCATGAGGCTCCGCGCGATTCCAGCGTCCGGTGGCACGGAAGAACCAAGAACTGCGCTATGTCTCCGTTGAAATAATCATTAGTCTTCTAATTATCACATATGCAGGCGCCCCGCAGGCGTAATCCGCAAATGCTTCGTCGCTGTGTCGCCCCGGCGGCCCTACTGCGTCCGCTGTGACGCCGACGCAACCAGTTGAAATACCCACTGGCACTGACCTCCAGAACGTCTGATTTTGTGTAGATTACCTTTAATTCATCAAAACCAATCAACCATTTTTGGTTAGGTCGTGTTAAGGATGGTGTTCAAAACACGTTTGGCGCCAGCCGGTAGCGGGCGGCTTGCCGCGAC
>CAYPHP010000227.1:0-6531 GCA_964410045.1 uncultured Acidobacteriota bacterium
AGCTTTCTAGGTCCGGATGGACCTCGAACGGACCTTCCCTGCCGGCTGAGGCTGCCGGCCGCAGCTGGCGGCCTTCCAGCAGCCAAGCGGTCACCGTATCGGAGTCGCCCATCTTCAGGGCGTGCCTGCAGATCGCCTCCAGGCTGTCCTGGAAGTCGGCGTTGCCGATCCAGATCCGGCTTAAGTCATTGGCCAGGCGGGCCAGTTCGTCCAGGGATCTCGTTTGCAGGGCAGGCGCGGCGATGCACATAGGTGGCGTACCGGCTCGGTCGGAGTGCATGCGTCGTGCCAGAGGAGAAAGCCTTTGTCTTTGAACCACTTAGAAGCGACGGCCAGGATGCTCCCCAGATCCAGTGGCTACTTTCCTCCCAATTTCTCTTACACATGCAGGCGGTACTAGCCCTTTTTCCTTGCTACTCGGCGCGGCTTGCGATATTCGTAACAGTTTCCTTTCCTATGCGAGTTCGGGTCTTCTTCCACGACAAGTGTTTCGACGGTGCGGCTTCGGCCGCGGTCTTCTCCCGGTTCTACAAGTCCAAGATCAACTCCCAGGCCAGCTTCGAATACACCGGGTTGGCGCACCGGGCCTCCCAGTTGTTCGACGAGAGCAAGTTCGACGGCGTGGAGAACGCTATCGTCGACTTCAAGTACACGGCTTCTCCCAAGCTGACCTGGTGGTTCGACCACCATCAAAGCGCGTTCCTCTCACCGGCCGACCAGCAGCATTTCCTGGCCGACCGCGGTGGAAGGAAGTTCTTCGACCCCAGCTTCAAGTCCTGCACCAAGTTCATCGCTACGGTGGCCAAGGAGAAGTTCGGCTTTACGGCGCCGGACCTGGAGGACCTGATCCAGTGGGCCGACATCGTGGACGGCGCGCAGTATGCCGACGCCGCGACGGCCGTGCGCATGGAGGCACCGGCCACCAAGCTCACCCTGGTGATCGAGGCGGCCAAGGCCGACGGTCTGATGCCGCGGCTGATCCCCATGATGGGCTCGATGCCTCTGGCTCGCATTGTGGAAGATCCGGGCATTCAAGCGTTGTTCCGCCCGCTGTACGAACGCCATCTCCAGTCGATTGACGTGATCCGGAAGCGCGCCTCGTGCCAGGACAAGGTGATCTTCTTCGACCTCGCCGACCTGGACATGGAAGGCTACAGCAAGTTCATTCCCTACGACTTGTTTCCCGAGGGCGTGTACAACGTGAGCATCAGCACGGCTTCCTACCGCACCAAGATCTCGGTGGGGTCGAATCCCTGGAACACGCTCCCGAAGATGCACAACCTGGCCACCATCTGCGAAAGCTATGGGGGAGGCGGGCATCCGCGGGTCGGCGCGATCTCCTTCGAGGCCGGAGCGGTGGAGAAGGCCCGCGCCGCAGCCAAGGAGATTGTGGCTCTGCTGAAGACGGAACCGGAGTAGTCCGCAGATTACGCAGAACTCACAGATTCGGTCCGCGCGACCCTGGGTGCGCTTGTTTGCGGCCTGCCTGGCCGCAGTCGCCGGCTTGTTCGCGGTCGACGCTGTTCTCTTTCGGAGCAATCTCTACCCTTCCATCCTTGAACCGGACTCATCCACAGGCACTTTCGAGTACATCCTCTGGCGCGAGTTGCAGGCTCAGAACAAGAACGGCGACAACATGGTGGTGACCCTGGGCAACTCCCGGTTCGCCTATTCGCCGCGCTTGGCCAACGAACATACTGCCGAGTCCGGCTACGTATTCCGGAGCGCCGGGGTCGCCGGCAGCGACCCGCGTTCCTGGTACTACATGTTGCGGGACTTGGATCCCCAGGCCGGCCGCTACCGTGCCATCGTCTTTGGGGTGGACGATTTCGACGATGAAGATACCGCCTTCCACGATGCCGACGACATCCGCGCCTTGCACTACGTGGTCATTCGCCTGCGTCTCTCCGACGTGATTGGCTTCGCCAGGTCCTTCGACAGTCCTGCGCTGCAATGGGAAGCGTTTCGCGGAGGTCTGCTCAAGGGGTTCGTGCTGCAGCGCGACGTACGGGCGTTCCTGCAAGGCCCGCGCAAACGGATCGAATACGTCAAGCTCAACCGCCGCGGATACGAGGAGTGGACCTACAACTACGTGGAAGATCCCCGCACCATGGAAGGCCTGAGCGTCGATTGGGCGAACTGGACCGTTGCTTTGCCTCCTGATCCCGACCAGAGCCAGCGCGATACTGTAACCCACACCCTGATGCGCCGTCCCGTGCCGCAGACAGGACGCCTGGCCGGATTCCGGCGGCTGTGGTTCGGAAGAATCATCGAGCGGTACCAGCAGTCCAGAACCAGGATCATCTTCGTGCGCCTGCCGCGCGGGCCGATCTTTCGTCCGGAGAACCTGGTGGAGAAGAAGAGCGCCTCCATCCGCGAGTTCGCCTCGCGGCCCAACGTGGCCCTGGCCAACGAGCGCGCCTTCGAGTCTCTCGAAGAGCCCAAGCTCTTCAAAGACGCCGTGCATTTGAACCGGGAAGGCGTGGCACGCTTCTCGACGATGCTGGTCCGGGAAGTGAGCCGGCTCCTGGCCCAGGAACAGGCCGGGAAACGGTGAATTGACCGATGCTCTTTAACACCGTTCAGTTCTTCGTCTTCCTGGTGGTGGTGCTGATCCTTTTCTACGCGTCGCCGCTGTTCCTGAGGCGGTACATCCTGTTGGCTGCCAGCTATCTTTTCTACGCCACCTGGAATCCGAAGTTCATCGCGCTGCTGCTGACCCTGACGGTCATCGACTATTCCGCCGGCATCTGGCTGGAGAAGGTCCGGCCGGAGAGGAAAAAGCTGGTTCTGGTCCTCAGCCTGGCGGCCAACCTCGGCTTCCTGGGCTTCTTCAAGTACTTCAATTTCATCACCGGCAACATGGCGCTGCTGGCCGGCAGGGATCCCCGCTCGTGGTGGTTCGACATCGTGCTGCCCCTGGGGATCAGCTTCCACACCTTTCAAAGCATGTCCTACGTGGTGGATGTCTACCGTGGACAACAAGCCGCCATTCGCAACGCCGTCGACTACGCATTGTTCATCTGCTTCTTTCCTCAATTAGTGGCCGGCCCCATCGTGCGCGCCCGCGAGTTCTTCCGCGATCTGTTGAACTGGCGCCCTCCGGTGACCGAAGACGTCGCGCGCGGATTGTTGCTGATGGCTCTTGGGCTGACCAAGAAAATGGCCTTTGCCGATCAGTTCGCATTGGTGGCCGACAACTACTTCCGCGACGTTTCCGGCCAGCCCGGGTTGCTGACCGCCTGGAGCGGAGTCACGGCTTTCGGCCTGCAGATCTACTTTGACTTCTCCGGTTATACCGACATGGCCATCGGGATGGCCAAACTGTTCGGCTTCCACTTCCCCGTGAACTTCCGCCGGCCGTACCTGGCCGCAAGCATCACCGAATTCTGGCGCCGCTGGCACATCTCGCTCTCCTCCTGGTTGCGGGACTATCTGTACATTCCCCTCGGCGGCAACCGTGGCAGCGTACTGTTCACCTACCGCAATCTGCTGCTGACCATGTTGCTGGGCGGACTGTGGCACGGGGCCAGTTGGAATTTCGTGATTTGGGGTGGTTTTCACGGCGTCTGGCTCAGCCTGGAGCGCATGGTGCGCGGCGACCGGCCGCCCGCCAGCGGTCGTTCCTGGTTCTATCCCCTGCAGGCGTTGCTTACGTTCGCACTGGTGCAGGTGAGCTGGGTCTTCTTCCGCGCTGCCGACCTACCCCAAAGTGCCAGCATCATCCGCGAGATGTTCGCCGGAGTGACCGGCAAGCTTTTGTTCGAGCCGTGGCATTTCGGTTTGATCGCTGCTGCACTGGTGGTGGCCTTGATCGAGGAACACCTCTCGTGGTTTGAACGCTTGATGCGAGCCTCGGCCTGGGCCTACGCCTCAGCTCTCATGGCTCTCTTCCTTTGTCTGGAGTTGTTTGCCGTGATCGACAAATCCATCCCGTTCGTCTACTTCCAGTTCTGATCCACGGATTACACGGATTTTCACGGATTCAGAGCGGACCGACAAGAGCCAGAGAGACGCCGCCAGTAAAAGGGGCGCGGAGTAGACGCCGGGCATCAGGCGCCCGAAGTACACGCTTCCGGCGATGTGGCCCAGCCCGTTCAACAACATGATCACACCGTAAGGTAGGCTGGCGATGCGCAGCCATCGCGCACCGCGGAACGCTGCAGGCGACAGCGCCAGCAAGAGGATTACGGCGGCGATCAGCCCTCCCAGCCAGACGGCAAACGTGAACTCCGGCAACGGCAGGAACGGAAGGCGTTCACGGATTGCCCGTACCGCCGGGTTGTAGACGGAAAGGAAATCATTCGCGGCCTCGTCCGCCACGTGCAACGCCAGCGCGACCGTCAGGGCGACCCACGCCCGGCCGAATCTTGACGTGTCCATAAGAAGGCTCCTGCTCTCTCTTACGGGCCGCAGCCGTCCAAAGTCACCAGGCTTTTTCCACCATCAGGATCAGGCACTTCAGATAGAGCGTCTCGGGGACGGTCAGCAGGATGGGATGGTCGGCGGATTGGGTGCGGCGCTCCAGGATGGTGATCCGCCGGCGGGCGTCGAGTGCGGCTTCGGCCAGGATCTCCAGAAAGGCTCCCTCGCCGACATGATGCGAACAAGTGCAAGTGACCAGGACGCCGCCGGGCTTGAGCAGTTTCATGGCCCGTAGGTTGATTTCCTTGTACCCGCGAAGGGCGCCTTCCAGTTGCCCGCGGCCGCGGGCAAACGCCGGCGGATCAAGCACGATGGCGTCGAAGGACCGCCGCGCGTCGTCGTAATTTTTCAACAGGTCGAACACGTTGGCTTCGGTGAACGTCATGTTGGTCAGGCCGTTCTCTTCGGCGTTCCGGCGCGCAGCCTCCAGAGCATCCGACGAGGAATCCACCGCCTCCACCTGCTCGCAGGATCGCGCCAGGTGCAGAGCAAAGCCGCCGGAATAGGTGAAGCAGTCCAGCGTTTGTCCCCGCGCCCAGCTCGCGGCGGCAAGATAGTTCTCGCGCTGATCGAGAAACGCGCCCGTCTTCTGTCCCTTCAACAGGTCTACGGTCAACGAAAGGTCGTTGACCTTGACTGTGGGAGATGGGGGCTGGGAGATGGGGGATGGCAACACGATGCCGGAACGAAGCGGGAGCCTTTCCAGTTTCCGCACCGAAGAATCGTTGCGCTCGATGATGCCGCACTCCGGGAACATTTCACGCAGCAACTCCACCAGCATCGGCTGGGCGCGATCCATGCCTTGGTTCTGGGCTTGGATCACCAGCCAGCCGGCATAGCGATCCACGATCAGGGCGGGGAGGCCGTCTCCTTCGCCGAAGACCAGCCGGTAAGCGTTGCTGTTGCGTACCACGCGCTCGCGATGAGCCTGAGCGCGCTGCAGCCGTTCCTGAAAGAAGGCCCGGTCGACGACGCGGTCCTGCGTGCTGAGCAGTCGCAGGGCGATCTCCGACGAACTGCTGTAGTGGGCCATGCCCTGAAAGCGGCCACGGGCATCCCGGACACGCACCACGTCGCCGGGGGCGGCGGTTGCGGCGCTGCTGATGTCGCTGCGATAGACCCAGGGGTGTCCGGAGGCCAGGCGCTCCGCCCCGCGCCGGCTGACGCTCACGGCGGGCGGCTGCTGTCGGGTGTCGGGTGTTGGGGTCAAGACTCAAAGTGTATACTCGAAATTGGCATCTCTATGCGTGCCTTACTGGGTTGTGGTTTGTTGTTGGCTCTCCCGGCCCTGTGCTGGGACGGCCGTCCGCAATCGAATGCGGTTCCACCGCCTGTGCCTTGCGCGGTTTTCCCTTCCGACAACGTGTGGAATACGCCGGTCGACACGCTGCCGGTGGATCCGAACTCCGCTACCTACATCAACAGCATCGGGGCCAGCGGTACGCTATTTCCGGACTTCGGCTCGGGACTATTCAACGGCGGGCCGATCGGGATTCCCTACACCATCGTTCCCGGCACGCAGCCAAAGGTTCCCATCACGTTTACATATTCGGGCGAGAGCGACCCGGGACCCTATCCGATCCCACCAGACGCGTTGATCGAAGGCGGGCCCAACAGCACCGGCGACCGCCACATTCTGGTGGTGGACCGCGACAACTGCCGGCTCTACGAGATCTTCGCCGCCGTCCCGCAATCCGGGGGCACGTGGCGGGCCGGGTCGGGCGCGGTCTTCGACCTGAAGTCCAACGCCTTGCGCCCGGATACCTGGACCTCCGCCGACGCCGCAGGGTTGGCGATCCTGCCGGGGCTGGTGCGTTTCGACGAAGTGGCCGCAGGCGAAATCCGTCACGCCATCCGCTTCACCGCCAGGGTCACGCAGAGGAAGTACATTTGGCCCGCCCGCCATTACGCTTCTACCAATACCAGCGCCAGCGTGCCGCCCATGGGGCTGCGTGTACGCCTGAAAGCCAGCTTCGATATCTCGACGTTTTCGCCGCAGAACCAGGTGATCCTGCGCGCGCTGAAGCGCTACGGCATGATCCTGGCCGACAACGGATCGAACTGGTACATCAGCGGAGTGCCGGATGATCGCTGGAACAATGACGA
>CAYPHP010000228.1:0-6518 GCA_964410045.1 uncultured Acidobacteriota bacterium
GCGCGAACTGGGCTCCGACGCCGGAATCGACTGGCACGGCCATCGCGACCGCGGCCTGGACATCGGCAACAGCCTCGCGGCAGTCGAGGCCGGCGCGACCCGCGTCCACGGTACTGCGCTGGGAATCGGCGAGCGCGTCGGCAATACGCCGATGGAACAGTTGCTGGTGAACTTCAAGCTGCTGGGCCTGCGCAACGACGACCTCAGCCGCTTGCCGGAATACGTGGAGAAAGTCTCGCAGGCCACCGGCGTGCCCATTCCGGTGAACACGCCGATCGTCGGGAAAGACGCCTTCCGCACGGCCACCGGCGTCCACGCCGCCGCGGTGATCAAGGCGCACAAGAAGGGCAACGAGTGGCTGGCCGATCGCATCTATTCCGGCGTACCGGCCGGCTGGGTGGGACGCGCCCAGGAGATTGAAGTGGGACCGATGTCTGGAAACTCCAACGTGATCCATTATCTGACCTGCCGCGGCCTGGCCGCGACACCGGACGTGGTCCAAGCTGTAATGGCCGCTGCCAAGCAATCGAATCGCCTGCTGACCGAGCAAGAGATCCTGGCCGCTGCGAAAGCGAATTAGCCACAGAGGCACAGAAGCCTCTGGTATGATCGGACTGGGTAGTATCCAGTCCTAACAGGCACGATACCGTTATGAGGACGACAAAGGCTATTTCGATCTCCCTGCCGCCCGCGGAACTGAGTCAGGCGCGCCAGTTGGCAAGACAAACCAACCGCAGTCTCAGCGGACTTTTCCGGGAAGGGTTGAAACGCCTCCAGCGGGAGCGGCGTTTGCTGGGGCGGGTCGCGGATGAGTACACTCCAGGTCAGCGCCGCCGCATCGATGCCCGCATCCAACAAGGGATGGACGATTTCGTCAGCGGCCGCTTCCACGGACCCTTCGCTTCCGTCGCTGATGCCTCCGCATACATCGAGCGGGCTGCGCAACGACGGGAGACCACCAAGAAGCGCCCAACTCGATGACCGTTGTCCTGTCGGACCGAGCCCTGACTGCCATCGCTGCTGCTCCCGTCACCGTTCGCAAGGCCTTCTACAAGCAACTGCGGTTTCTGGCACACAATCTCCGTCACCCGTCCCTTCAAGCGAAGAAGTACGATGAATCTGCTGGAGTGTGGCAGGCCCGCATCAATCTCGCCTGGCGATTCTACTTCACGATCGAAGGCGATACCTGCAGGATCTACGCCGTCACACCGCACCCGAAGTAACTCCGGGTTCTCTGCCTCCATTTGCTATGCTGACGGCGAGGAACAGCCATGCTCAATCTCGAAAGCGTGCGGTTGGAGCTTCCCGCCGACGGGAACATCGTTGTCGGGCATTCGCACTTCATCAAGACCGTGGAAGACCTGTACGAAGCGGTGGTCACCACCGTGCCGCAGGCCAAGTTCGGAGTGGCCTTCAATGAAGCCTCGGGACCTTGCCTGGTCCGGGTCGAAGGCAATGACGAGTCGTTGAAGGCCTGCGCGATCAAGAACGCCATGGCCGTGGGCGCCGGTCATCTGTTTGTGCTGGTGCTGCGCGACGCTTATCCCATCAACCTGCTGCCGCGAATCCGCGAGGTGGCCGAGGTCTGCACAATCTTCTGCGCCACGGCCAATCCCGTGGAAATGATCGTGGCCCGCTCGGAGCAAGGCCGCGGCGTCCTTGGCGTGATCGACGGTAGTTCTCCGAAGGACGTCGAAAGTCCCGCCGACGCACAGTGGCGCCAGGAGTTTCTGCGCAAGATCGGATACAAGCGGTGACCGCAGATGAACGCCGATAAAACAGCCATGGACTTGCGCCGTATTTTTCTTGGCCTGCAAAGCCAGATGATTGCCGCTCTGGAGAGCCAAACGTCCACCATCCGTCACAACATCACGCAAGGCGCCGCCAGCGAATTACAGTGGCTGGCCATGTTGTCGGCTTACTTGCCGCAGCGGTACTGCGCCGACAGCGGGTTCGTCGTCGATTGCGACGGCCAGGTCAGCGACCAGATCGACGTGGTGATTTACGACCGCCAGTATTCTCCGTTCTTGTTTCATGAAGGCGGGGCCAAGTATGTGCCGGCCGAAAGCGTGTACGCGGTGTTCGAGGTCAAGCCCTACGTGGCTGGGCCGGAGGTGATCTACGCGGGAAAGAAGGCGGCCTCGGTACGGCGACTGCGGCGGACCAGTGCGGCGATCCCGCACGCCGGCGGGCTGTACGATCCCAAGCCTCCGCCGCGTATTCTGGCTGGGCTGCTGGCGCTCGACGGGCGCCGGAAGCGGCCCATCAATAAGGCGTTCCGCCGCGAGTTGTTGACTCCCGATCCGAACGCCCATCTCGATCTCGGCTGCGTCCTGCAGCAAGGCGCATTTCATGTGCAGCGTCCACCAGACGGAGCGCCGGTGGTCGAATTCGCTCCACGGGACACAGCCTTGATTTTCTTCTTCCTAAAACTACTGTCGCGGTTACAAGCGATGGGCACCGTCGCGGCGTTGGATTTTGACGAGTACTCCAAGGTGCTGTGAGGGCGTCTGTGCCCTTCGTGCCTCTGTGGCTGAGAATCAGGCTGCGCTTCTGCTAAACTGATGCATAGGAGATGACCAACACGCTGCAAGGTGTCCTCGAAGCATTGCGCGCTCACGAAGATGAGTTGCGACGACTGGGTGTGTCTCATGCCGCCGTGTTCGGCTCCGTGGCGAGAGGTGAGGCCACGACTGGCAGCGACGTTGACGTGCTGGTGGAACTCGATCGGGATCGGCCCATCGGGATCTTCGAGTACGCCCGCCTGAAGCTCTACATTAATGAGGTCCTCGACGGAGCCGGCGACGTGGTCAACCGTCACACGCTCAAACCGTTGCTTCGAGACAGCATCTTGCGCGACGCCGTCCATGCCTTCTAGAACCCCGCTCAGCGGCTCCAGGACATTGTCGACAACATCAAGGCCATCGAGGAGTTCACGGCAGGGATGGACTTTGTCGCTTTCGTTGCCGATCGGAAGACGGTTTACGCCGTCGTCCGCGCATTGGAAATCGTGTCCGAAGCATCGCGCCGGCTGCCGTCTGCCCTCCGGGAACGGTACCCGGACATCGACTGGGTCGCGGTTGCCGCGGCCGGCAACATCTACCGGCATGAATACGAAGGGGTGGATGAAAGGCTGGTTTGGCAAACCGTTCGCCATGGGCTTGGATGCCCTCCGGAACTTGGACGCTCGACTGATCCGGCTTAGCCGTCGATGCCATCCGCTCTGAACGAAGGATCACCACAAAGGCACGAAGAGCACAAAAGTCGGCGCTATACTTAAGGTATGTGCGCGCGCAAGGCGAGCGCGGCTGTTGTACTGACCTGCATTTTGTGCACCGTCGCAATCGCAGGCCAGCTCCCGGACCTTAAAAGGAATTGGATATTCCCGGCAGTCCATGTTCGCAGTGACGGACTCGTGTACATTCTGGGCTCCTATGACCCAGACGACGGATACCTCCTTGAACTCTACGACCCAACAGCGGGATCAACCGATCTGCCCCAACGCCCGCCTGTGTCTACTTCGGGCCGGAAGGGCACGACGTCGCAGGTTCTGTTCGGCGGCAACCGTCTCCTCGTCTGCCTCTATGACAATTGTCAGGTGTATTCACCGTCGTCAAACGCATGGGAAGGCAAACGCGTCCAGGGCGGCGATACGAACCTGCTCGTGATGAACGATGGCCAGATTCTCCGAGCCGGCGGAATGGGGTATTACCTCGACACCTCGGAAAGCTACTTGATTGATCCAGCGACCCTTCAGTCTGTCGCTACAGGAAGACTGAACGAATCCAGAGACGGCCACGCGATGGTGAAACTGTCAGACGGTCGTGTCCTTGCGGCTGGTGGTCTTCACTGGTTCATGGTCGGAGCAGGTCCTGTGAGGAGCGCAGAGATTTTCGATCCAACCACGCGCATCTGGACGAAGGTCGCTGGACCAAGGAATTGGCTGGGAGGCAAGGGCTGGCTACTTCCCGATGGAACAGCTTTCGTTTTAGATATCGACGACGCCGAAGTCTATGATTCCGACAAGGACGAGTGGACTGTTGTGCCCTTCGCAAGAGGAGAGCTGCGGGGACAAACTACATTTCTACCGAACGGCACTGTGCTCTTCAGCGGCGGGAACGATGTCCTGGGCAGCGTTAAGAACGTGACCACGATCTACGATCCGCTGACCGGCGCAACTCGCCCAGGCCGCCCTATGAGAATTCCCCGCACCGTCCACGGCGCTGCCCTGCTCCCGGATGGCGGGGTGTTGGCCCTTGGAGGACTGACAACCGCTGGTGTCGCCACGAAATCCGTCGAGCAGATCTACTACGGCGAATCGCAACTGACCGCTTCCCTCGATCCCGGATTCTACGTGGTCTCCACCACGCAAGATCAGTGGAGCACCGACGGGTTATGGGGCGTCGATGTGCAGAATGTCAGCGGATTCGAAGGTGGCTGGCACTTCGGCGGTCTGCTGCCTGCCGCCGGGAAGGACGTGGGATTCGCCTCCTTCTCTCTGGCGGCACCGGCCACCGTAAACGCCAACGTCATTCTGCAAGCGCTCCCCGCGACAAACGGTCCGCTTGAGTTCACCCTGCAACTGCTCGACTCCAACAAGAGACTCGTGGCGGGGCCGATCTCCGGACTGGGCAGTCTGCAGTGGACTCAGACTTTGCAGCCGGGCTCCTACATTGTGGAGTTGCGCTCGAGCAGCCGGGCGCCTGCGGCGGCGTTTCAGGTGTCACTGCTTGCGCCGCACCTTGCGCCGGGAGCCTCAGGCGGCGCGGTCCTCGACCGGTCGGCGGGAGTAGCGGGCTTCGTCGGATTCTACCTGGCGTCGCGCCAGGACGTGCAGATCAAGTTGTACAACGAGAACACCTACGGCCGCCCTCGCGGTGTCGGAGAGGTGACGCTGACCCTGTACGATGCTGCCGGCCGCAGGCTGCAGGCGGTCGGCCCCGACGCTCCTTGAGGTTTCCAGGCGTTGAGTTGCGCAGGGGACAGATCAGGCTGTCCCCTCTCAGGCCCCCTCTCAGGCCCTCTCAGGCGTAGAGTTGCGCAGGGGACAGATCAGGCTGTCCCCTCTCGAAGGGTTCCGGCTCGGTGCCCTCTGTGCCTCTGTGGCTAATCAGCCTTTGGTGGAGATCTGCAACTTCGCCGCTTCCGACGCCAGCTTGTCCGCACGGTTGTTGTCGGCGTGGTCGGCGTGGCCCTTCACCCATTGCCACTTCACTTCGTGACCGGCCAGCGCTTCATCCAGCGCTTCCCACAGATCCTGATTCTTCACCGGATCCTTGCTGCTGGTTTTCCAGCCATTCCGTTTCCAGGCGTGGATCCACTCGGTGATTCCCTGGCGCACGTATTCCGAGTCGATCACGATGGTCACCAGGCAAGGCTGCTTGAGCGCCTTCACACCTTCCAGCACCGCGGTGAGTTCCATGCGGTTGTTGGTGGTGTGGACGTTACAGCCGTAGAGTTCGCGATAGTGGGGACCGGAACGCAGCAGAGCCGCCCAGCCGCCCGGACCGGGATTGCCCAGGCATGCGCCGTCGGTGATGATGGTGACTTCCTTAGCCGCCGCCACCCGTGCCCTTGGGAGGATTCGGCTTGGGAGTGGTGGGCGTTCCGGTTCCAGGGGTTCCGGTGCCCGGTGTCGTGGGCGTCGTGGTGCCGGGACCAACGTCGTCACCGCCGCCGTCGCCGGGACGCCCGCCGGTGGGAGGAGTGGTGGTGCCCGATCCGGAAGTACCCGGGACCGGCGTACCCACCGGTGCGCCCGTGCCGCCGCCCGCCGGTGTTCCCGATGCGCCCGGCCCGGAAGATCCGGCGCCGCCGCTGCGAGCAATGGCGATCGCCTGGTCAATCACCGCATCCATCACGCGGCGGACCGCCGGCCACTTCGACGGGCCAACTTGCGCCAGCGGCTCGGTGGGCAGCACGCGAATGCTCTCGCCACCCTTCAGCTCTACGGACTTGCCCGGCCGCGTCAGGTGGCTGACGCTGACCAAGCCTTCCACCACCGAAACCACGGTCGCGGTAGTCGGTTCCACTTCCACTTCAAACGTGGTTCCGCGCACTGCGATCAATGCGGTCGGTGAGTTGACGCGGTAAGGATTCGGGCGCCCGCCGATTCTCTCGATGTGCACGCGCACCTTGCCGATCAGCACATCGAGCAAGTCGCGCCAGTTGCCGCGGTTGGCGCGGAAGACCACGCGGGAATTGGGAAAAACCTCGAAGCGGCTGCCGTCCTGAAGCTGCAATTCAGCGTGACCGTCGGGGCCGCTGACGATTTCCTGGCCCGCGGGGATCACGTCATGGAGTTTGCTGGCCCACAAATCACCGTCGCGCAGCACCGATACCTGGCCCATCACGCTGACCACGCGGGCTGCGCCGTCAGGCATCGGAGCGGGCATTTGCCCTTGCACCGCCGCCGCACAAACCAGCAGCGTCAAGGCCAGAAGGCCCTTACACTTGGACCCGATTCTACGTTGCGAACACACGTCCACCCCCAACTCTACCCTACCGGACGCTAATTG
>CAYPHP010000229.1:0-6506 GCA_964410045.1 uncultured Acidobacteriota bacterium
CTCGCAGAGAAGAAGGATCAGCAGCAAACGGCCGACACGTCCATTGCCTTCCAGAAAGGGGTGGATCGCCTCAAACTGATAGTGGATCAGTGCGAGACGGACCAAAGGTGGCCACGCGCTGTCAGCATGGAGGTATTTCTCAAGGCTACCAACGGCCTGCTTCATTTCTTCCACAGGCGGAGGAACATAGGTCGCTTCATTCAGAGTGCATCCGGGCGGCCCAATCCAATTCTGCGAGGCCCGGAACTCCCCGTGAGTCAGATGTTCTCCCCGAACGCCGCTCATGAGCCGCGCGTGGATCTCGCGCATCAGCCGCAGGCTCAACGGGAGCTCTTTCACGCGGCTCAAACCGTACTCGAGGGCTTGCACATAGTTGAAGACCTCCCGAACGTCCGGAACCTCGGGACGAGCCCGGCCCAAACTCTGAAAGAAGAACAGGTCCGAGAGCGATGCTTGGGTCCCTTCGATTCGGCTGGACAGCACTGCCTCCCGCCGCATGAACGGGCTGATGAGAAGGTGGGGATTGGGCAAGGTCCGGCCCACGCCAGCCAGTTCACTGAGCGCGCGGTCAGCCTCCGAGACGTGATTCGTCATCTCCCAGGAGGCGTTGAGCTGCGGAGGCAGATCTCGTGGGACAAACGCATAGTAGCCTGTCGGCGTCCGCCGAACTGATCCGCTTGCATGTTCGGTAAGATCACTGGGTCGCATCTTGAGCCGTTCACAACTTCAGAATGTCGGATCCGTGAGTATCGATTCGCCCGGTAGATGGATACTTTTGAATGTAAAAGTATCCATCATGCGGCTAGGATTGTCAAGCCAAACATTCTAAAGGGCTATTCATACCGTAAGCACACGATCGGATCCAGGTTGGCGGCGCGGTTGGCGGGGTAGAAGCCGAAGAACAGCCCGACGGCGGCGGAAATCGTGAAGCCCATGGCCACCCAGAAGACCGACACTTCGGCGGGCAGGGCCGGAATGAAGCGATGGACCAGGAAGCTGATGGTCGAACCGGCGAGGATCCCGATGGCCCCGCCCAGGCTGGTCAGGACCATCGCCTCGATCAGGAACTGGGCGCGGATATCCTGCTTGCGGGCACCGACCGCCTTGCGCACCCCGATCTCCTGAGTTCGCTCAGTGACGGAGATGAGCATGATGTTCATTACGCCGATCCCGCCGACCAGCAGGCCGATGGAGCTGATTACCCCTGTCAGGATCACGATCGCTCCCGTAAGCTGTTTCCACAGGTCCAGGAAGAAATCCGGGGTGCCGATCTCGAAGTCGCTTTCCTTGTTGAAAGGCACGCGGCGCACGCGACGCAACACCTCAATGGTCTGGGTCTGTGCCTGAGACATCTGCAACGGGTCCTTCACCGCCACGGCGATAATGATTTCCTTGGCCTCCGGGTAGAGTTTGTGAAACGTGGACCAAGGGATGACCACGAAGCGGTCCACGCCGGCGGAGCCGAAGAGGCCCGGGTCCTTTTCAAAGACCCCGATCACCTCATACCGCAGCCCGTTCAGGGTGACCTCCTGACCGATGGGGTCGCTGGTGGGAAAGAGGGCGTTGGCCACACCTACTCCCAGGACGCATACGAACCGGGAGTGCTCATTGTCGTAGGCGGAAACGAATCGGCCCTCCTGGACGGCAAACAACGGGATGGCATCGGCGTATTCCGGGTCGACGCCTCGAAGGATGGGGTTCTCAACTCGCTCCCGCCCGCGCCGCACCTCGTTTGTGCCGCCAAAGAAGAAGGCCCGCGTCCCGAAGGCGGTGGCGATCTGACAGTCCCGGCAGCCCTCCCGGATCGCCAAGGCGTCCTCGTACTGCAGGTACTTGCGGATCCGGACGTGCTGGGGCATGCGCGTGGGATTCGTGCCGAACGGAAGCCGCGACACGATGAACACCCGCGCTCCGAGGGCCTGGATGCGTTCCGCCACGCTCTTGTTCAGCCCGGTAATAATGGCCGCCACCGAGATCACCGAAGTCACTCCGATGACGATCCCCAGGACCGTGAGCGCACTGCGGCCCTTGCGGGCCCGGATCGTGTCCATGGCCGCGATGAAGTTCTCGCGCAGTTCCGGGGCGGTCAAACTATTCGCTCCTTAAGGCAACCACGGGGTCAAGCTTGGCGGCCTTGATGGCCGGGTAGATCCCAAAGAACAGGCCGATCACCGAGGCGAAGAAGACCCCCAGCAGGGCCACCCACAGCTTGACCTCCGCAGGAAAGGCGGTGACCGTCTTGAGCAGGATCGCCGCGCCAAAGCCCAGCAGCACGCCCAGCGTTCCGCCGATGACGCATTGCAGCACGGCTTCGGCCAGGAACTGGCGCAGGATGTCGTTCTGCCGCGCGCCGCAAGCCCGTCGCAACCCGATCTCCTTGGTCCGCTCGGTCACGCTCACCAGCATGATGTTCATGATCACAATGCCGCCGACCACCGCGCTGATGGCGGAGATCATCACGAACACCATGAAGAACGCGCTGGAGATGCTCTTCCACAGGTCCAGGTAGGAATCCGGCGTGCCGAAGTAGAAGTCTTCCGGGGCGGCGCCCGCGATGTGGCGGCGCCCGCGCATGATCAAACGGACTTCGTCGATAGCGTCCTGGAATTTCTCGTCGCTGACCGCCTTGATCTCCATTTGCAGCGAGTGGCGTGAACCACGCAGGCGCTGGTAGGTACCCAAGGGGATGAGAATGAAATTGTCCTGATCCTGGCCCAGCACCGTGCCGATCTTCTCGATCGTACCGACCACCCGCAATTCCTCGCTGCCGAATCGGAAGCTTTGGTCGAGCACCGCGGTGCCCGGGAACAGCTTTTCGATCACCGTCTGTCCAACGACGGCTACCGGCGCGCCGCTCTGGTCCTCGTAGGCGGTGAAGAAACGGCCGGTGGCCAGAGTGCGCGTGCCGATCCAGGCCATGTTGGCGGTCTGCCCGATCACCGCTACGTCGTTGGCGTCGCGGTCGCGGTGGTGCAATTGCCCGGTGCCGGTGACGATCTGGGCCCCGACGGACTCGCACAAGCGGCAGCCGGCCCGGACCGCCTCCAGATCCTCCATGGTCAGGTCCTTGTTGCGCTGGGCCTTGATGAAGGCTTCAAAGTCGGTGATCACGATGGGCACTTTGGAGACTTCGAAGACCCGCACTCCCAAGTTGGCGATCTTCTGCTCGACGTAGCCGTTGGCCCCCTGCACCAGGGTCATCACGGTGATCAGGGTGGCCACGCCCATCATCAGGCCCAGCAACGCCAGGAACGAGCGCAGGCGGTGCGTGCGCAGCGTGGTCCAGGCGGTCTGCAGTACTTCTGCCGGCCTCATCTCGCGGTCTCCTTGAGCTCCAGAGGAAGGCGGCATTGTATCATGTTAACCATGATTAATACAAATAGTTAACTACAGTGAATCAGGCCGGCCGGGCTATAATCCAGCCCATGTCCGACTGCCTGTTCTGCAAGATCCTGGAGGGCCGCATCCCGGCCCGCATCGTCCATCAGGACGATTCCGCGGTGGCCTTCGAGGACATCAATCCGCAGGCCCCCACCCACGTGCTGGTGGTCCCGCGCAAGCACATCGCTTCCCTGGATCAGGCCACCGTGGACGACGCCGCCCTGATCGGCCACCTGCACCTGATTGCCGCCCGAATCGCCGCGGATCGCAAGATCACCCGCGGCTATCGAACGCTGCTGAACAACGGACCTCTCTCCGGGCAGTCGGTCTTTCATCTGCACCTCCACGTGCTCGGCGGGCGTGCCATGACCTGGCCCCCCGGCTAGCACCAAGCCCTCAACACATTGCTTACGAAAGACTTATCAGGAAGTCACAGAATTGACTTGACAATGTTATAGTACACTAGTACACTAGCAATATAGATATGGATAGAGTATTCCAGCTTCGGATCGATTCGGCTTCCGGGGTACCGTTTTACCGCCAGATCATCGATTGCGTCCTGCTGGGGTTGGCGCAAGGCAGATTGATGCCCGGGGACAAACTGCCAACAGTCCGGCAAGCGGCGGTGGAGTTGTCGATCAATCCCAACACCGTGATCCGTGCCTATAAGGAGCTGGAGATCCGCGGCATCGTGACCACCGAGCAGGGAACCGGCACGTTTATCACCGCGCGCCGGGAGCAAGTGAACATCGCCGACGTGGAACGCCGTCGGCAACTGGAAGCGCAGGTTGACGAATTCCTGTCGCGTGCCGGGGCAGCGGGGTTTCATGTGGCCGACGTAATGGAGGTTTTGGAAGCCAGGACCGGGAGGAAGGAAGGCTGAGCCATGAGCGTACTCGTACCGGGATCGGTGATTTGGAAGAAGGCTGACTCGATGGCCTCGTCCCAAAAGCAGATGATCAGCGCGCCGGGAGCCTTTGCGGCGATCGCGATCTGGATGCTTACGCTGCTGGCGAGGGAGGCATTCAAGCCCACCCTCGGCATGCCCTTCGTGGTCGCGGGCGCGTTGGCGGGGCTCTACTTCCTGTTCGCCATTAAAGTGGCGGCACAGTGGGACAAGGCGGTGGTCCTGCGATTCGGACGCTTCGTCGGGATGCGCGGACCGGGGATCTTCTTCATCACCCCGGTGGTGGACTCGATCAGCACCTACGTCGACCAGCGCGTGCGCGTGACCAGCGTCAGCGCGGAAACCGCGCTGACCCGCGACACCGTGCCGGTGAACGTGGACGCCATCGTCTTCTGGGTTGTCTGGGACGCCCAAAAAGCGCTGCTGGAAGTGCAGAACTACGAAGACGCGATCGGCTTGAGCGCGCAGACGGCGCTGCTCGAATCCATCGGCCGCCATGACCTGGCCCAGATGATCACCGAGCGGGAATCGCTGGGCCGCGAACTCCAGCGCATCCTCGACGAGAAGACCAACCCCTGGGGCATCACCATGCAGTCGGTAGAGATCCGCGACGTGCACATCCCCAAGGACCTGGAAGACGCCATGTCCCGCCAGGCGCAGGCCGAACGGGAGCGCCAAGCGCGCATCGTGCTGGGCACCGCCGAGACGGAGATCGCCGCCAAGTTCGCCAAGGCTGCTGAGCTTTATCACGAGAATCCGGTGGCACTGCATCTGCGCGCCATGAACATGCTCTACGAAGCCATCAAGGAGAAAGGCGCCATGGTGGTGGTACCCTCGACCGCCGTCGAGACCATGGGTCTAGGCGGAATCCTGGGAACGACTGCACTGCGCGGGATCATGCCGGGAACTTCAGGGGCGCCGGCGGTGTCAACGTAGCGACATCATGAACATCAGCAGTGTAAGACCCAAAACACTTGGAGGACGCCCAATGCTGACCTGTCTTCTCCCACTGATTCTCGCTACTCTGCCCGCACTCTCACCTGCCCAGGAGCCCAAGGCGGCCGATGAGCGCGCGGCCATCGAGCAGGCCGCCCGCGATTACATCGAGGGTTGGTATGCGGCCGATGCCGCACGTATGGAACGCGCTCTGCACCCCGACCTGATGAAACGTTACGTGGATGCCATGCCCGGCGGCCGCCAGGTGTTGCGTAACGTTACCCGAGACATCATGGTGGAAATGACCCGCGCGGGCGGCGGATCGAAAACCCCGCCTGAAGCCCGCAACATCGCCGTCAAGATTCTGGAAGTGTCCGGCGACATTGCCGTGGCCGTGGCCTCTTCGACTGAGTTCTACGACTACCTGAGCCTGGCCAAGAGCAACGGGCGATGGGTGATCGTCAACGTGCTGTGGCGCTTCCAGAAACCGCCGGCCCCACGCCGCTGAGTTCGTTTGCAGGATGGGATCAGCCACCGAGGCACGGAGAGCACCGAGCCGGGAAAGAGACGCCAATCCTCAGTTTGTCCGTCTCGGTGCCTCGGTGTCTCGGTGGCCAAGAATCCTGGCGGAAACGCAGCGTTAGTTTCTCGACCCCGCAGATACCGCCTGGGCGGCCGGACGTTTGTGGGCGTCGAACCAGTCGAAGATGTCCGGGAAGGCCGGGGCGGCGATGCTGACATGGCTTCCGCCGGGAACTTCGACGTACTTGATCTTGGCGCCCGCCTTCTGGCCCGCTTCCACCATCACGCGGGTGCGTTCCACTGGCACGGTCTTGTCGTTGTCGACGTGGATCACGATCTGTGGAATGTGGGCGATCTTGGCCATCCCGGCCGGATTGCCGCCTCCGGCAATCGGGCCCAGCGCGGCGAACAACTCGGGATGATTCATGGCTATGGACCACGAGCCATAGCCCCCCATGGAATGCCCGGTCAGGTAGATGCGCTGAGGGTCTACTTTGTACGCTTGGCGCATTTCGGCGATCACGTCGAGCACATCCTGCTCGGCGGTGCCTGTGTACATGGACGCCGGCAGACGCCCCTTCGGACAAGCCACCAGGTAGCCGCGCTTCTCGGCTTCCACCTTAAATGACCCGCGGTAGCCGTCAAAGTAGCTGTTCTCGTTACCACCCATACCGTGCAGAGCGATCACTAAGGGGAATTCCTTCGAGCCGTCGTAGCTATTAGGAATGTAAGCGCGATAGGGCTGGAGTGTGTTATCCAC
>CAYPHP010000230.1:0-2053 GCA_964410045.1 uncultured Acidobacteriota bacterium
AGCGATGTAGCGGCCGGTGGATTCCACCACTCTGGTGCCGGCGCTCTCCTCCTGACGGACCACGTCGCAGAAGACGCAGCGCTCCTTCAGGTTGAAGTACTGCTTGGCGGCTCGAAGCTCGTAGACTAGGCGGCGCGGGACAAACGGCGTGGCGGTCACCTCGGAGTGGGCGTGCCCGATCTCCTCGCCGGCCAGGCGGCCACGGTTCTTGAACACGGTCACATACCGGAAGCGGCCGTCTTTCTTCAGGTCGCTGATGCGATTGGCATAGGCCAGCATCACCTTCTCCGCTTCAGCATCGGTGCTCTTGGTGAAGGTGCGGTCGTGGACGTGATTCTCGATGATGACTTCGTGGGCCCCGATGGTGCGCATGCGGTCGTAGATCCCCTCGCCGCTGCGTCCTTCGCTGCCTTCAATCCGGTAGACGGGTTTGGGATGCGGATAGACGCGCACGCTACTGTCGGGCAGTGCGTAGATCAGCTTGGCGGTCGCGCCGTTGCAGTACGGGCACGGCTCTTCCGCTCCCGTCGGGGTGTCCTCCTGGTCCCCGACCAGCATCCAACTGTTGGTGATGGGATCCTTCCTCAGGTCCATGACCGGGCCATTGTAGCAGCGTTATTCCGGGGAACTACTGGGGAAACTCCTAGCGACTCACGAAGCTAACGCTGCTGCTTGGGAGGCGCTGCTTTGTCCTTGGAACCGGCTCCGAAGATCCGTCCCCAAAAGCCCGGCTTCTTCTTGGCAGGAGCGGCCGGGGCCGGCGCCGCGGCAGTCGTCACACCGGCGGGCGTAGGTTCTACGGTTGCCGGAGTCGTGTGAGCATCCGGTGGGGGAACCGGGGTCGGCGGCGGCGCAGCACCACGGGAGAGCAGGCGGCCGAAGAGCGGCACGTGGCTCAGCAGGCTGCCGCGATGCCGCGAACAGACTTCCGGCTGGCCGCCTTCGATGAAGACATCCTCCACTTGCGTCGGACAGTAGGCCGTCGCGGCCATGCCGGTTTCCGGATCCACCGGCAGGCTGACGATGCCCCGCGGCGCTTCAAAGGGCATCGGGTTGCGGTAACGGCGCAAGGTGACCGCCCGTTTCATGAACTCCACCCAGATCGGCAGCGCTGCCTTGGCGCCCTCCAAGGGCATGTTGGTGTTGTCGTCGAAACCTACCCAGACGATGGTCAGCAGGTTTGAAGTGTAGCCAGCGAACCAGGCATCGTGCGAACTGCCGGTCTTGCCGGCGCTGGGCTCGGCAAATCCGCGGCTGCGCACTGAGGCCGCGGTCCCGCTGCGCATCACGGTCTCCATCATGTTGGTGGTCAGGTAAGCCACGCGCGGGTCCAGGACCTTCTTCGGCTGCGGGTGACGCTCCTCGACGATCGTGGAGTCCTGCGATTTCACGGTGCGGATGAGGCTGGCGTCAACGAATTGTCCGCCGTTGGCGAAGATGGTGTAGGCCGCGGCCATCTCTAACGGTGTGGCGTCGTAGGAACCGATAGCCATGGCCGGAGTCGCCAGCACGCCCTTCAAACCGGCCTGAGTAGCCAATTGGGCGACTTTCTCGTAGCCGATCATCTCGGCAACCTTCACGGTAGCGATGTTGTAGGAGTGGGCCAGGGCGCGACGCAACGTTACCGGACCCGCAAACTTCTGCATGTAGTTGTCCGGCTCGTAGGTCTTCTGGCCGTTGTCGAAGGTGAAAACGGTGGGCTCGTCCACCACCACCGTGGCCGGCGTGATCAGCGGCTGGCTGCCGTCGATCGCAGAGTTGAAGGCCGCGGCGTAAACGAAGGGCTTGAAAGAGGAGCCGGGCTGGCGTTTGGCAATGGCCCGATTGAGCTGGCTGACCCCGTAGTTGCGCCCTCCTTGCAGGGCCTTCACTTCCCCGGTATGGGGATCGAGGCAAACCAAGGCCACCTGGGGCTGGGGATACTTCTTCTTCTTTTTCGCCAGCAGTTGATCCGCCTCTTGAATCCCAGCGCGGATGGCCTCGGAAGCCATTCGCTGCAAGTCGCTATCCAACGTGGTGTAGATGCGGTAGGGCTGGGAAACCAGATCCTTTT
>CAYPHP010000230.1:2063-6470 GCA_964410045.1 uncultured Acidobacteriota bacterium
CTTTTCTGAATAACGTTCCACGAGTTGGTCTTTGACCAGGTCCACGAAGTAAGGCGCGTCGCCGGTGTCGACGTAGGCCGGCACCACGGCGAGAGGCGCGGCGGCGGCGTCCTCTTTCTGCTTCGCCGTGATGGCCCCGTTCTGGGCCATCATTTCCAGAACCAGATCGCGACGCCGCTTGGCCCGATCCGGCCAGCGGTACGGCGAGAACAGGCTGGGACCGTTCAGGATTCCCGCCAGAAGCGCCGCCTCCGGCAGATTGATCTGCTTGACGTCCTTGCCGAAATAAGCCACGGCCGCTTCGCCGACCCCGTTGATGGAGAAGCTGCCGCGCTGCCCGAAGCTCACCTGGTTCATGTAGAACTCGAAAATCTGCTGCTTGGTCAGGCGCTGCTCCAGTTCCAGGGTGATCATGGTTTCCGAAAGCTTGCGCTTCCAGGTACGCTCTTTGCGGTTCAGGAAGAAGCCCCCGGCCAGTTGCATGGTCAGCGTGCTGGCGCCCTGCAGCCGCTCGCCTTTCAAATCGTTGTAGGCGGCCTTGGCGACCCGCAGAAAGTCGATGCCCGAGTGCTGGAAGAAGCTCTTGTCTTCAATCGAGGTGATGGCGTTGACCAAGTGCGGCGGCAGGTCTTCAAACTTGATCAGGCGGCGCTTCTCGCGGGCCCGGTCGAACAGGTTGGTGATGATCTGCGGCTCCAGCTCGTAGCTTTGGCGGTCGGTATTGTCCTTCAGCGAGACGATCCGCTCCACCGCGCCCTGCGAGACCCGGATCAGGACCGGCTCGTCCTTGAAGTAGGATTCGGGTCCTGGGAAGATCTGAATGCCGCCGGCGATCAGCGAGTACCAGCCGACAGGGTTGTTCTTGACCTCCGAGTAGCCGGCCCGGCGGAGATCGCCGGCCAACTCACGAAGGGTGGCTTCCTGGCCGACGAATACCGGTTCAGGGGCCGCATACAGGCGCGAGGCATTGGCGAACCAGGGATCGCGCAAACGGCGGTCGATCATCTGCGCGAAGTAGACGTAGAAGTAGGTAAATACGGCAGTTCCGCTGACACCCAACAGCAGGAGGATCGCCAGGAGCGCCTTTAGAACTGGGTGCAACCTTCGACGGAGCCTGATCTTCACGGTATCGGGCCGGCCCTTCTCCCCCTCATCTTAGACGCGGCGGGCTGAAGGGAGGTTCACTTCGCGGTAATCATCTTGCTGCCGGCAACGGGGTTAAACCTCATTTCCACGGTCTTGCCGGGCAGTTCCACCACCACCACGTACTTGACGTCAATACTCACGGATGTGCCGGTCTTCTCCACCTCAATCGCGTCGGCCGGCAGGAGCACGTCGCACTCCCTGGCCTTGGCCATGACCTCTTGCTTGATGTCTTCGGCGTTACGGTTTTGAGCGTAGGCCGAAAAGCGCGCAACCGTATCGATCGCCTGCTGGAACTGGTAGTTGTTAATGTAGGGAGGAAGCAGCTTCACCGACAAGAAGATGATCAGCGCCAACACCCCCAAGCCCAGGATGGCACGCCAGTTACCGAAGCCCCGTTCCCGATTGCGGTCCCGTACGGATCTGCTCACGCCGGCGATCCTCCTTCCTTCAGCACCGATACAACTTCGCTGATCTTAACATCGGAGGTGCTTCGTGTCGAGCGATCCACCACCTCCACCAGCCCGGATGTGACTTTCTTGCCGACAGTCACACGCCGGGGAACGCCCACCAGATCGGCGTCTTTGAACTTGACGCCCGGGCGCTCGTCTCGGTCGTCCAGCAGCACCGCCAGACCAGCTTGTTGGGCTTCTTCGTAGAGCTGGTTCGCCACCTGCTTCTGGGTGGCGTCAGCCAGGTTGACCGGGGTGATGATCACGTCGAACGGGGCGATCGATCTCGGCAGGCACATACCATCCTTGTCGAAGCCCTGCTCCACGGCGGCGGTGAGGATCCGTTCCACGCCGATGCCGTACGAGCCCATGATGGGGGTGATCTCCTGGCCTTTCTCATCCAGCACACGGGCGCCCATGCTGGTGGAATACTTCCGCCCCAGTTTGAAGATGTGCCCGATCTCGATCGCTTTCGAGACGTTCAAAGGCTGCCCGCATTGGCTACACGGATCGCCGTTCTCCACCACGCGCAGGTCGTGGAACTCGGTGGCGAAGTCACGCCCCGGCTTGACTCCGCGCAGGTGGAAGTGGTCCACGTTGGCGCCGCAGACCAGGTTGCTACGGCCTTCCAGTGCCCGGTCGGTCAAGATCCGGGGCTTGGCCCCCGTGGGGATGCCCACCGGACCCAGCGATCCGGCTCCCGCGCCCATGATCGTCCCGATCTCTTCGGGATGCGCGGCGCGCGCCGTCGCGCCCTCCGGCAGCAGACCGGCCAGCTTGGTCTCGCTTAACTGATGGTTGCCGCGCAACAGGATCAGCAGCGGCTCGGTCTTGTCGCCTGTGACGGACATGTACAGCAGACTCTTGATGTGGCTGCTTTCGGGCAGACCGTCGAACGCGGCCACTTCGTCGATGGTTTTCTTGTCCGGGGTCGCGAACTTCTCATAAGCGGCTAGCTCGGCTCCGTCGCTGCCTTTGTGCGGCGGGACCTTCGAAGTAGCCTTCTCCAGGTTCGCGGCGTACTTGCATTGCGGGCAGGTGACCACGTAATCCTCGCCGGCATCGCACATCACCATGAATTCGTGTGACTGGCTGCCGCCCATGGCGCCGGAGTGAGCCTCGACCACCGAGTACTTCAGCCCGCAACGGTCGAAGATCCGGCAGTACGCTTGGTGATGTTTGTTGTAGCTGACGTCGAGTCCAGCCTCGTCGATGTCGAAAGTGTAGGAGTCCTTCATGATGAACTGGCGGACCCGCAACAGCCCGTTGCGCGGCCGGGGCTCATCGCGGAACTTCGACTGGATCTGGTACCACATCTGCGGGAGTTGCTTGTAGCTGCGCACCTCGCTGCGGGCGATGATGGTCATCACCTCTTCGTGAGTCATGCCCAGACACATGTCGCGGCCGGCGCGGTCCTTCAGCTTGAAGAGATTGTCGCCCATCACCTCATAGCGTCCGCTCTCCTGCCAGACTTCCGCCGGATGCAGCGCCGGCAGGTAGAATTCCTGCGCGCCGATCCGGTCCATCTCTTCCCGGATGATCTGCATGATCTTGAGCAGCGAGCGGTTGGCCAGATAGAGGTAGCTGTAGATGCCGGCGCCGAGCTGGCGGATGTATCCGGCGCGCAACAGCAGTTTGTGGCTGGCGACCTCCGCGTCGGCGGGGTCCTCGCGCAGCGTGGGAATGAACAGTTGACTCCAGCGCAAAGTAGCGGGCTCCTGTGTGAAGGTAGGCGATTAGTTTAACACGCGAGAGCGCCGACCGGACTTCCGCGTTCGCCCGAAGACTTGAAACCTGGCTCTCCGGCGGGTTATACTCAGGGTATGAAGACTGCAGTATCCATACCAGACGACGTGTATAGGAAGGCCGAGCGCCTCGCCCGCCGGACCAAGCGCTCGCGGAGCCGCCTGTACAGCGACGCGCTGACTGATTACGTGGCGCGGCACACCCCGGAGGAAGTGACTGAGGCCATGAATCGTGTCTGTGACGCGGTGGGCGACACCAAGGATGAGTTTGTCGCCACGGCGGCACGGCGCATTCTTGAGCGAGTCGAATGGTGATTGCTCAAGGCGACGTCTGGTGGGCGGATCTGCCAGTTCCAACGGGGTCCGGTCCGGGATTCCGCAGGCCCGTGGTCGTGCTTCAGGGCGACATGCTGAACCGCAGCCGCCTCGCGACGGTTGTGGTCGTGCCGCTGACCGGCGATCTGCGGTGGTCCGAGGCTCCCGGCAATCTGCAGTTGGCACCCAACGTAACAGGGCTCCCGACGGACTCAGTGGCTAACGCCTCTCAGATTATCGCTGTAGATCGTGGCCTGCTCACGGAGCGTGTCGGACGGCTGCCTCGGGCCAAGCTTCAATTGATTCTCTCCGGCCTCGACGTCGTCTTGGGACGGTGAACCCATCCGTCACGTCCGACCTATATCCGCGCTTGCTGGGAGCGGATTGGCCGCTCCTTGCGGAGCCGATCCGCCGCGCCCATACCGTCCAGGGCCAGGTATACGGCCGAGGACGCTTCCAGATCGAGCGTGGCCGCAATGTGCTGTCGCGGACGGTCGGATGGTTGCTGCGGCTGCCGCCGGCCAGCGCTGAGAGCGAAGCGCAACTGACCGTCACACTGGAAGCCGGCGGCGAACTGTGGGTTCGACACTTCGGCACGCGCCGCATCGTGACCCACCAGTACGAAGCAGCGCCGCAGGTCTTCGCCGAGCGGTTCGGGATCGTCGAGTTTCGATTTCGTCTGGAGGTTGCCGAGGGGAACCTGTTCTTTCACCAACTCGGCGTGCGTCTCTTGGGCGTACCGCTTCCAAAGA
>CAYPHP010000231.1:0-6453 GCA_964410045.1 uncultured Acidobacteriota bacterium
AGTGGGCAAGGTCATGCGCCGTTACTTTCAGATTCAGGGCTTCGACGTGGACTGCGCCGGAGAACTGGAAGAAGCCGAAGCGTTGATCGGTGGGAACAGTTACCAGATCGTTATTACCGATCTGCACCTGACTCCGGTTCGAGGCAGCGAAGGGCTTGAGATTGTGCGGTTGGTGCGTCACCAGACCCCGGAAACCAAAGTAATTCTCCTTACCGCCTACTGCACGGTGGCGGTGGAGAGGGAGGCGTGCGAAAACGGGCTGCTGTTCCTTCTGAACAAGCCGGTCTCGCTGGCAGCCCTGAACCAGACCGTGCAACAGTGCCTTGGGAGGGAAGCATGGGCGCATTAACGCTGTTGGATACGCTGCTGGAGCCGGGCAAGATCTCGCCGGTGTTTCAGCCGATCTTTGAGGTACATGGCGCGGAGCAGCGCCTGCATTCCCTGGAGTGCCTGGTACGCGGACCCAAGGGAACGTCGCTGGAGCGCGCCGACATCCTGTTCGCCTACGTGCGACGGAAGCGCGCCGAGCTGGCCGTGGACCGCGCCTGCATCCGGGTGATCTTCCGGACCATCGCTACCCTGCCGTCCCAGCCGCGCTTCTCGTTCAATGTGCATGCATCCACGCTGGCCCGCGACCTGGGCTTCGCCGACTTCGTCAAGGAGTTGGCGGACGACTACGGAATCGACACCCGGCGCATCACCGTGGAGATGGTGGAACACACTCCGTTCTGGGACGTGGCCGGCGTACGGCGGGCCATCGACGAACTGCGCGGACATCAGATGCGTTTGGCCGTGGACGACGTGGGAGCCGGCCATTCCAACTACAACATGATCCTGGATTGCCGGCCCGACGCCTTCAAAGTGGACGCTTATCTGGTCCGGGGCTGCCATAACGACCATCATCGCCAAGCGGTGCTGGAGTCCATCGGAGTCTTGGCCGACCGTTTCGGCGCCCAAGTGATCGCCGAAGGCGTGGAGTTCGATGTCGACATGGAAGCGCTGATGCGCTTGGGCATCCACTATATACAAGGCTACTTGCTGGCCAAGCCCATGACCCAGTCCGCGCTGATCGAGAGCGGCCTGCTGCCGGCCTCTGAGCCGGTCCCCGTTCCCGAACCGCGGCCGGAACATTGGCTGTTCAACGAAGAGATGGCGAGGATCGGAGCATGAACCGCAAACGAGTTCTACTGGTCGACGATTCCAACACCGCGCTGCTGATGCAGCAGATGCTGCTCAAGAATCGCAGCGACTTTGAAGTGGTGATCGCGCACGACGGTCAAGAAGCGGTGGAGAAGACCATCGCGCTTCTTCCTGACCTGATTCTGATGGACGTGGTGATGCCGAGAATGACGGGCATCGAGGCCTGCCGCCAGATCCGTCTTCAGGACGCGACCCGGCACATCCCCATCATCCTGGTGACCACGCGCGGCGAACCCGAGAACGTCGAGCAAGGATACGCCAGCGGTTGCAACGACTACGTGACCAAGCCCATTAACGGCGCCGAGCTGATCTCCAAGATCGAAGATCTGATCGGGCAGGTGGCGTCATGAGCGATTTTCTGCGGCAAGCGGTGGAGGAACGAGCCAGCCTGCAGCAGCAACTGGCGGAGTGCACCGCCGAACTGCAAACCTGCCAGGAACGGTGCGCCGGCCTGGAAGACCAGAACTCCATGCTGACCACGCTGTACGTGGCCTGCCAGCGTCTGCACAGCAGCCTGGACCGGGCCGAGGTGTTGCTGGCGCTGCGTGAGATCATCGCCAACCTGGTCGGCTGCGAGGAATATGCCCTGGTGGATCTGGCTCCCGAGGGATTCCATCTGGAAGACTCCTGGGGTCTGGAAAGTGGAGATTATCTGGAGCGGCCGTTCGTTTCCGCCCGCATTCGCGAAGTGATCAAGTTCGGAGATTCCTTCGTGGCCGGAGAGGACGACGCCTCGGACCTGACGGCCTGCATTCCGCTGAAGCGCGATGGCGCGGTCACCGGAGTGCTGGTCCTGTTTCGCCTGCTCTCCCATAAGGGTGAATTGCAGGAGCTGGATCGCGAATTGTTCCGGCTGCTCGAAAGCCATCTCGCCAACGTACTCTACTGTCTGGATCTCGACGAGCGCCGCAGCAGCGCGAATGGAGCCGCCCGGTGAAGGCTCCGACCGTTGCCGACGCCCGGGACCTAAGCGTGACGTCCACGCCTGCAGTCCACTTGGAGCAGGATGCCGCCAGCTTCTATCTGCATCCCGGCAAGCTCTTTGTCGCGATTCAGCCAACGGTGGTCACCACCATCCTGGGCTCCTGCGTCGCGGTCTGCCTGTGGGATGCGGACCTGCGGATCGGGGGCATCAACCACTATCTGTTGCCGACCGGATTGAAGACCACGGCCTCGCCCCTGCGCTACGGCAACGTGGCCATTGAAGAACTGCTGTCGAGAACGATCCGGTCCGGCGCACGGCTCGGCATGTTGCGCGCCAAGATTTTCGGCGGTGCTTGCGTCCTGGACGCGATGCGCGGCCGCGACACGCACCTGGGAACCAAGAACATCGAGATGGCCCGCAAGGCCCTCGCGGAAGCCGGCATTCCGGTCATCGCGTCCGACGTCGGCGGGAACCGCGGACGCAAACTCATCTTCCAGCCCCACGACGGTACGGCGCTGGTGAAACTCCTGTGAGGAACACACTGTGGAACTAGACTTTCAAGCGCTCCTGGACACCTTCAAGGCGGAAGCCGAGGAAGGCCTGGCCCAGATGGAAGAGACCTTGGTGGCCCTGGAAAAGGCGCCCGGGGACAAGGCCATGCTGCAGACCATCTTCCGCGTGGCCCACACCCTGAAGGGCAATGCCGCCGCCCTGGGATACACCGGCCTGACGGAGTTTGCCCATCGTTTGGAAGACACTCTGGAACGAATTCTGAAGGGAACCGCCAGGGTGAGCGCCGATCTGATCACTGCGCTGCTGAAGTCGGTCGACGTGATGCGCGAGCTGATCACCGCTTCCATGGCCGATGACATTGAGATGAAGGACAGTCACCGGCAGTTTCTGGCGAGCCTGACCAGCGAGACTCCCGCCGCGCCAGCGCCGCAAGGCTCCTGTGAAGTCCCGCCTCAAGAACCGATCGACCGCCGCGAAGCCGGCGGCCGCCGCAAGGAAGACCACGCCGCCTGGAACGAGCGTACCCGAACGCTGCGCGTGGACATCGACAAGCTCGACCGTATGCTCAACTTGACCGGAGAAATCGCCATCGCCCGCGGCCGTCTGCGGCAGATGTTGAACGAGCATGCTGCCGGTGATGGCGAAGATCTGCTCGAAGCGCATCGCGACTCCGACCGCCTCTTCCAGGACCTGCAGGAACTGGTGATGAAGATCCGCATGGTCCCGGTCGGACCCACATTCCGGCAGTACATCCGCACGGTCCGCGACCTGGCGGCGTCCTTCGGCAAGCAGGCTCAACTGGAGATCCAAGGCGAAGACGTGGAAGTGGACACCACGGTAGTGGACCTGATCCGCGATCCGCTCACGCATATGCTGCGGAACGCCGTGGACCACGGCATCGAGTCGCCGGAACAACGCCGCGCGGCCGGCAAGGATCCTTGCGGGCGGCTGCGCCTGCACGCCTCCCACGAAGCCGGCAACATCGTGATCCGTCTGAGCGACGATGGCGCCGGTTTGAACCGCAAGAAGATTGCGGATCGCGCCCGGTCGCGCGGCCTGGTGGCGGAACCCGAGAAGATGTCCGACACCGAGCTGTATCGCCTGATCTTCGAGCCCGGCTTCTCCACCGCGGAGAAGGTCACCGACGTTTCCGGACGCGGAGTGGGCATGGACGTGGTCCGCCGGAACATCGAAGCGCTGCGCGGAACCGTGACCATCGAAAGCCGCGAAGGAATCGGCACGACTCTGATCGTCCGCCTGCCGCTGACCCTGGCCATCATCGAGGGCTTCCTGGTCGGCGTAGGCAACGAAACCTTCGTGCTGCCACTGGATGTGGTGATCGAATGCATTGAACTGCCCATCGAAGAGCGCCACAACGGCGCGGCGCAAGGCGTAATCAATCTGCGCGGGAAATCACTCCCTTATCTCCGACTCAGCCATTTGTTCGGAACGCCGGCACGCGAAAACAGCCGCGAGCAGATTGTTGTGGTGGGCCAGCACGAGTTGCGAGCCGGATTGGTTGTGGACAACCTTTACGGAGAGAATCAGACCGTCATCAAGCCGCTGGGCAAGCTCTTCCAGGGCCTGCACGGCGTCAGCGGATCCACGATCCTGGGCAACGGCAAGGTCGCACTGATCCTCGATGTGCCCGCCATCGTCCGCGAAGTTTCATCAACGGCGGAGGCGACGGTCGCCGCCTAGGACCAAAGCAGAACCACGGATTACACGGATTCCACGGATTCTATCTGACCGCGATCGTCACTGTATTGCTCGCCCCATTCTGGAACAGTACCACGGGCACTGCGGGTCCCAGGGTCACTCCGGCGGGCACTTGCACGTTCACCTGGTAGAGCCCCCCGGAGGGAAACCCCGGAGCGACAGCCTGACCCTGTCCCCCGCAAGGGGGACAGATCAGGCCGTCCCCGGAACCGGCCCACCCAGCCTGCCACCAGTATGTCGTGCACCGGGAAAGCAAGGGGTACACGAGGTGACCCCAAAAAGCAAACCACGGATCACCCAGACTCCCCGGACTCCCTTTCGGAATCCGTGTGATCCGTGTAATCCGTGGTTAAGAACTTCCGTCCGTGGGGTCGTTAGTTCTTGATCTTGAAAACCACTTCCACAACTTCGGTGGTCTTGCTGGAGGCGGACTCGAAGGCCCACTGCTTGACGCTCTCGGCGGCAGCAGCCTTGAGCAGCGGATGGCCGCTCACGACCTTGACGTCCTCGACGTTGCCGTTGGCATCCACAGCCGCTTCAATCTTGACCGCGCCTTCCACGCGCATCTTCATGGCGAACGGCGGATAGGGCGCCTGTGTCGTCTTCTTCACCCGGCGAACGTCGGCGGCCATCACGGCCGAAGCAAACAAGCAGGTCGCCAGCATCGCAGTGTACATCTTGGATCTACGCATTTCTGATTCTCCTTAGTATTTGACGGCGAGGTCTTCGCCGGATTCGAGCACGTCCGGGCCACATACCCGGGGCGGGCTCCACCGCCTGAAGACCTCGCGGTCTTCCTGACCTGCTTAAGAGCACCGCGCTTGCCAAACGGACCACCGCCGTTTAGCCGGTTCAATTCCATGCGCTTAGCGATTGCGGTCGCCGCCCGAGCCCGTCAGGAATCTCTCCCGTGGACAACAGCCGTCCCGCTGGTGGACAGATCGGCGATCACAGAGCCGGCCGGCTATGGCTAAGGTTATGGACTCGCAGGACTAAGCGGAATTCTCGGAGAGGCAAACCGTCTGGCGAGCCGCGTGCTTATCCAGCCCACGGAGTCTGGCGTTACCGAAGACTACCCAAGATTGATTCACGGAGATGCGATGAAGTTGAACCTATTATCGAACTTGACGTTGGGCAAGCAACTCAGGCTGGGCTTCCTGGCCCTGGCCGGCTGTGTGGCCCTGGTGGGAGCCCTGGTCGGCGAGCGGATCGTCCACACGCGCCGGATCGTTGACGATCTGGTGAACCTGGGCATGAACAGTGAGAGCCTGGCCGCTCTCGAAGTGGTGATGCTCTCCCAGACGCAGGCGGAAAAGAACTTCCTGCTCTCCGGTGATGCCAAGAAGCTGGAAGATCACGTGTCCTTCGGGAAGGAAGTGGAGAACAGCCTGAAGGAAGCGATCGCCAGCGCGGAGAAGGCCGGCCGCAATGAAGCGGTGGCCGCACTGTCTGTGGTCAAGACCCAGCAGGCTGAGTACGAGGCGGCGTTCCAGAAGGTGGCCGAACTCGGCAAAGCCGGCAAGATCAAGGACGCGGTGGCGCTCTCCCTGAATGATTCCGAGCTGAAAGCCAACACGGCCCTGCAGAACGTCTGGTCGGTGATGGACGAGAACCGCAAGCTGCGCGAGAAGAAAGCTCAGGACACGGCGACGGCCGTACGCAACGCCATTCTGACCACCATCTTCGCGGCGCTGGCCTGCGTTTTCCTGGCGGTGATGATGGGCACGGTGCTCACGCGCCGGCTAGCGGCGGCGCTGGCCCAGGTCCTCCAGTTCGCGGAGAAGACTGCGGAAGGCGACCTCAGCCAAACTCTGGACGTCAGCAGGCAGGATGAGTTGGGCCAGATGATGGCGGCGTTGAAGCGGATGGCCGAGCGGGTCACGCAAGTGATTGTCCAGATCCGCGCCGGAGCCAACGGTCTTACCGAGGCGGCCAACGCGGTCGCTTCCGGCTCGTCGCAAGTGAACACTTCGGCCCAACAGCTCTCCAGTGGCACCAGCGAGCAGGCCGCTTCGGTCGAAGAGACCACGTCGAGCCTGGAGCAGATGAACGCCTCCATTACTCAGAACGCCGAGAACAGCCGGCAGACCGAGCAG
>CAYPHP010000232.1:0-6450 GCA_964410045.1 uncultured Acidobacteriota bacterium
ACAACGAACCGGGCGACAAGACCTGCGACCGCCGTCTGCGGGAACTGGCCGAAGGCGCTGATGTGCTGATCTACGACGCGCAGTACACGCCGCTGGAATACGCCAATTTCAAGAAGGGCTGGGGACACAGCACCTGGCGCGAAGCCGTCAACGTGGCGCAGGATGCCGGGGTCAACCACCTCATCCTGTTCCATCACGATCCCGACCACAACGACAACTTCATCGACTCCATCGTCCACGAAACGTCGCGCTACTTCCCCAACGTGCTGGCGGCCGCCGAAGGAATGGAGCTGGACATCCAGCCGCAAGGCGTGCGCGTCTCGCGCTTCCTGGCCGAGCGCCGCATTGACGGCCGTCACGACGTGCATCTTCCGCTGGTGGTGGAAGGACGCACCCGCGAGGGGCTCTCGTTCCAGGAGCACACCGTGCTCGAGAATATTTCTCTGCGCGGCGGATATTTCCTGCTGCAGAACGATCCCGATCCGCGCGACGAAATGAAGGTCCATCTGAAGATCACACCGGACCCCGGCGGCGATCCCGCGGTGATGTCCCTGGCGTCGCGGATGATCCGCGCCGACGATCAGCGCGACGAGCGCGATCGCCGCGGCGTCGCGGTGACCTTCCAGTAAGTTCCGCGCTATTGGTAGCTCACATTTCGCATCTGGACCATGATGTAGTTCAGCAGCCCGATGTCGAGATTGGGGGCGGTCAAGTTGCTGCCGGACCGCAGCGGCTTCTTGGCGACAGTCAAGAACCCTACGGGTCCCATCTCCGACGGACCGCTGGCGGGCAGCGCCGACAGAATGTTCGCCGGGATCGTGAACGTCCCCGCGGCAGCGGGGACCGAGCAGCGGAACGACAGCCCGGCATGCGTCGCGGTGTTGGCGGAAGATCCTTGAATCAGCACGTACTCGCCGATGGCATCGGTGCCCGTCCAGGTGATGGTCAGGCTCTGGGAGCGGGAAATGGCCGAACCTGGCGCACTTGCGTTGACCCAAGTGAGGTCTGCGGGCACCGTGATCGTCGCGATGAACGGGCCAACACCGCCGCTGGCGCCCGATGCATTCTCCAGGCGAAACATGCCGGGATTCAGAAAGTCGGGAAGGGTGGGAGAGCCGGGCTCGATTCCTCCAATCATCGCGCTGTAATTGCCGAGGCTCCGGGGATCTTCAGGAACCGACTGCGTTCCGGCGGCTCCGGTCACCGTCAGCCGCGCTCCGGCTGAAACGCCCTGGCTGGGTAAGCTCTCGCGCACTTCCGGCATAACGGCGTCGAAGAAATCCACGTATTCGAAGGGCTGCACCGAACATGAGCCCAGGGATGGATCTTGAGAGACCACGCCGACAGAAGCCAGCAGGTCGTTGGCCGCACGCCGCAAGAAGCGGGCGTCCAGCTCATCGTGGTTTCCGATGAGCGGCGCCTGCCCCACCAGGGTGAGGTTCGCGGCGAAACGGTCCAGGGAAATTCCGCCGATCGTCAGCGACCCGCCGGCCTGGAGCCTGGCAACATCGGCGGCGGTAAGCAGCGCGGGGTCGGAACAGGCGCCGCCCTGCTCGGCGATGGCCATGCTGGTGAAATTGCTCATCACGCCGTCAACCATCACCGAGACAGGCTGATAGCAGCCGGAAAGCCCCGCCGGCACGACGAAGACAATCTGGTCCACGCCGGCGCAGCAGCCGGAGCGTCCCGCGTAGTTGACGGTCGCGGACTGCCCGCCAACGAACACTTGCACCGGAACGTTCAAGTGGCCCGGCAACGGACCGCCCGCTTCGCCGCCGCTGACCGCGCCCATTCCGGTACCCCACAATGTTTCCACCTGGCCGGGCTTCGCCGAGACCAGGATGCTGTTCACCGGCTGGTCTGCCGGCGTGTTGAAGTTCTGGACTATGGCGGGGCCGGTCCCCGCCTGGTTGCGGGCAAAAATCCCAAAGCTGCGGGCAACCACGTGTATGGGAACCGCCGGGCTGGTCTGGCCGTTAAAGGTGAGGGTGAGCGTGCCCTCGCCGACCGCGACCGGAGAAGGCAGAAGGGCTGCCACCTGGGTGGCCACAGTGTAGATCATGATCGCCGCAGTCGTCGTACCACCGACCCTGACCGAAATGGACGTTCCCGCCAGGGTCAGAGGCAGAGGAAAGGAGCTGGCCTGCGTCAGATTCAAAGGACCTAGGCCGGTTCCGAAGACAATGAACATGGACCCCTGGGCGATGCCTGAGTTGGGCAGACCGTCCCTGACATAGCTGGCGGCGTTCACCGGACCGCCCGTGATCACAGGCGCGGCCGCCACCGGAAGGATCACCCCGATCCATAGGACTAGAAACTGGAAGAAACTCCTTGTAGGCAGATTAGGCGACTTGGGCATGCGAGTCGACCTCCTTGCGAGGCCCAGTCCCAAGCCGAACCGATTTGAGTGTAGCGCTGCCCTTGTGCGGAGTCAAACGTGCGGGCCGCCCGCCGGCAGGCGAATCCGCATGGTAGAATCCGCTCATCCGATGCCAGTCCGTGACCGTTCACTCACTTTTCGGCGTATCGCGTTGAGCCTTCCTGGCGCCGAAGAACGCGCGCATATGAACCATCCCGACTTCCGCGTCAACGGCCGGATCTTCGCGACGCTCGGATATCCAGACAGAAAACACGGAATGGTCGCGCTGACGCCGGAGGAGCAACGGGAGTTCGTCGCTGAGTATCCGGCCATGTTCAAGCCGGTGAACGGCGGGTGGGGCCGGCAAGGCGCCACCCTGGTGCGACTTGACGCCGCCGACGAGGAAACACTCGGACGCGCGATCACATTGGCCTGGCAGACCGCCTCGCGCAAGAAGCCGTCGCGCCGCAAATGAAGGTTCACCTGGTCGACGGGACTTACGAGTTGTTCCGCCACTTCTTTGCCGTGCCCTCCGCCACAGACGAGAAAGGCCGCGAGGTGGGCGCGGTGCGCGGCGTCGTGCGATCCATCGAGTTCATGGTCGAGCAGGGCGCTACGCACATCGGCGTGGCAACCGATCACGTAATCGAATCGTTTCGCAACCAACTTTACGCTGGGTACAAGACCGGCGAGGGCATTGAGCCGGCCTTGTTTTCCCAATTTCCCTTGCTGGAAGAAGCGCTGACGGCGATGGGCGTGGTGGTCTGGCCGATGGTGGAGTTCGAAGCCGACGACGCGATGGCTTCCGCCGCGGCCAAAGCGGCGGCCGACGATCGCGTCGAGCAGGTGATCATCTGCACGCCGGACAAGGACCTGGCCCAATGCGTCGCCGGCCAGCGCGTGGTCCAACTCGATCGCCGCCGCAACATCGTGCGCGACGAGCCCGGCGTGGTGGCCAAGTTCGGCGTCAAGCCGCAGTCCATCCCCGATTACCTCGCCGTGGTCGGCGACAGCGCCGACGGATTTCCCGGCGTGCGCGGATGGGGCGAGAAAGGCGCGGCCGCGGTGCTCTCTCGCTATCTCCACCTCGAGGACATTCCCAAGGACTGGCGCGCGTGGGATCGCGGCATCGCCAAGGCCCAACGCCTGGCCGATTCCCTGTTCAATTCGTGGGACGATGCGCTGCTCTACCGCACGCTGGCAACGCTGCGCCTGGACGTCCCGGTCTTTGCTACGGTCGACGAGCTTCGCTTTAAGGGATAAACAGCGCGCCAATCTGCATCGCGTCCTGCTCGCCGAAGCTCGCCAGCATGTTGGACAGCAGGACCACCACAACCTTCGACTCCGGAAACATCATCAGCATGGCGCGCCCGCCTTCAATCGTCCCGCCATGGTGCAGGATCTTTCGGCCTTGCTTGTCGACGCCGCTGCGCCAGGCGATGCCCACCCCAGTTTCTTTTCCTGACGCCAGTTTTTGCGAAGCGAACAGCGTGTCTAGCGTCGCCTGCTTCAGAAAGCCCGGAGCGAGATGCGCGGACCCGAAGCGAGCCACATCCTCGGCGCTTGCCAGAAACCCGCCGCCGGCCCACTTGTAGCTGGCGTCGATGTACGACGCATTCCGCAAACCGTCGCCAGTGAGTTGGTAGAACGCGGTGCGGTTGGGAATGATGCGGTCCACATGATCGGCGGATACGCTGCGCAGTCCCAGCGGGTCAAACACCGCGCGCTGCATGTAGGCGAGAAACTCTTCCTTGGCAGCGCCTTCGATCACGGCACTCACCAGGTTCCATCCATAACTGGAATAGGCGTAGCTGGAGCCGGGCTCGAACAGCAAGGGATCGTCTTTGAAGATCGCCAGACTCTTGGTCACGCTCTCAAAGCGCGGATTCCCGGCTAGCGGACCGGAAAAGTCCTTGGCTTGATAATGGCGGATACCCGCGATGTGTCCGGCCACTTGACGCGTGGTTACCGGCCACTGCTTGTTGGGAAAATCGGGAACGTAGCGCTGGACCGGAGCGTCGAGATCGAGCTTCCCTTCCTCGACCAGGCGCGCGACGCCCGCGGCGGTCAACACTTTCGACACGCTGCCCAGGCGAAAGCGCGTCTGCGCCGTCACCGCGGCGTTGTGCTCCACGTTCGCCAGTCCAAATCCTTCCGACCACACGATCGTCCCGCCTCTGGCGACAGCCACGGAGAAACCAGGAATCTGTTTCGACTTGACCAGCTCCGCTGCGAGCGCGCGGGCCTTGAGGATTTCCGGCGTCTGCGCGCCGAGTACGCTGGCCAATGCGAACAGCAGTACCGCGCCGACGGCCATGCGTCTGTACTTGGTCAATGTAATCCTCCTTACGGCGCTGAGTCTCGCGCACCGGCTAAATCACCGGACTCTATCATGGGCAGTCCGCGGCGCGCTTCAGCAACAGATCGCGCTCGCGGGAGTTGCGGGTAAGCGAAGCGGCGCACTCCAACTCAGCCCGCGCTTCCCGGTGGCGGCCCAGCTTGACAAGGAAGTCGGCGCGAACGCTGGGCAGCAGATGATAGGACTTCAGCGCCGGCTCCGAGGCCAGCGCGTCCACCAGTTCCAGCCCCGCGGCCGGACCAAAGGCCATGCCCACTGCGACGGCGCGATTCAACTCCACGACCGGCGACGGCGCGATCTGGGCCAGCGCGTCGTAGAGCGCGGCAATCTGTTCCCAGTTGGTGTCCGCCGGGGTCCGTGCCCGCGCGTGACAGGCGGCGATCGCCGCCTGCAGCGCGTAAGGACCAAGCGCGCCGAGTTTTTCGGCGCGCTCCAGCGCGGCGAGTCCGCGTTGGATCAGCAAGCGATCCCAACGTGCGCGGTCTTGATCGAGCAGCAACACGGGATCGCCGGCGTCATCGGTGCGCGCCCGCAGCCGCGAGGCCTGCAACTCCATCAGCGCGGCCAGACCGTGGACCTCCGGCTCATTCGGCGACAATCCCGCCAGAATGCGTCCGAGGCGCAACGCTTCTTCGCACAGCTCGGTGCGGATCAGGCTGTCCCCAGTAGTGGCCAGATAGCCTTCGTTGAAGATCAAGTAGATGACGCCCAACACGGACGCCAGACGCGCGGCGCGATCCGCGCCGCGCGGCAGTTCGAAGGGCACACGCGCTTCGGCCAGCGTGCGCTTGGCGCGCACGATGCGCTGCGCGATGGTCGGCTCAGGGACCAGGAACGCGCGCGCGATCTCCGCGGTGGTCAGGCCGCCGAGCAGACGCAGGGTCAGCGCCACACGCGATTCCGATGACAGCACCGGATGGCAGGCGGTGAAGATCAAGCGCAGGAGATCGTCGCCGACGTCGTCGTCGATCGCGGCTTCGAGGTCCGGAACGTGCTGCGTTTCGATCTCGTGCCCCAACTCTTGATGCTTGCGATCCAACAGCGCGCGGCGGCGGAAGATGTCGATGGCGCGTCGCTTGGCCGCGGTCATCAGCCACGCGCCGGGCTTGTCCGGGATCCCCGACGCGGGCCATTGTTGCAGCGCGGCGACCAGCGCGTCCTGGGCGAGATCCTCGGCCAGGCCGATGTCCCGGACCATGCGCGCGAGCGAGGCGATCAGCTTGGCGGATTCGATCCGCCAGACCGCCTCGATCGCCCGCTGTACGTCAGGCTCCTGTGGCGCAGTCGTCATACACCTGGCGGATTTCAATCTCGCTGTCCCCAACATGCGGATTCGGGCAGCGCTTCACCCACTCGATGGCTTCTTCCTTCGACTTCACTTGCCAGAGCCAGAAGCCGGCGACCAGCTCTTTGGTTTCCGCGAACGGACCGTCGATGACGGTCCGCTCTGTTCCTGAAAACCGGACGCGCGCGCCTTTGGAGCTGGGCTGCAAACCTTCGGCGGCCAGCCGCACGCCGGCCCGGTCCAGTTCCTCATTGAACTTGTCCATCGCATCGATCAGCTTCTGGTCCGGCAGCACGCCGGCCTCAGAGTTTTTGTTAGCTTTTACCAGAATCATGAATCGCATGTCGGCCTCCTAGCCTTCGTACATCTGGCGGATCTCCACTGAGCCGCCGCCCATGATCTTGGCTTGCTCGACCATGAGCTCGCTGAACCGAACCCCGGCGACAT
>CAYPHP010000233.1:0-6443 GCA_964410045.1 uncultured Acidobacteriota bacterium
AAGCGGCATGGATCTTCCCAAGGAACCGGTCCTCTTCTTCAAAGCCACCACGTCGCTGGTGGGTCCGGATGACGATCTGGTGATTCCGAAGAACGCCACCAAAGTGGATTGGGAAGTGGAACTGGCCGTGATCATCGGCAAGAGAGCACTTTACATCTCCGAGGACCGCGCCCTCGATCACGTGGCCGGATACGCGCTGCACAACGACTATTCCGAGCGAACGTTTCAACTCGAGCGCGGCGGACAGTGGGTGAAAGGCAAGAGTTGCGACACCTTCGCCCCGCTCGGACCGTTTCTGGCGACGCCGGACGAAATCGCCGACCCAGCGAATCTTGACATGTGGCTGAAGGTCAACGGCGTGGTCCGCCAGAAATCGAACACCGCCAACATGCTGTTCGGCGTGGCTGCTCTCGTGAGCTACGTGAGCCAGTTTATGACCCTGCTCCCCGGCGACGTGATCAGCACCGGCACGCCGGCTTGCGTTGGGCTGGGGATGAAGCCGCCGGTCTACCTCCAGGAAGGCGACGTGGTTGAGTTGAGCGTCGCTGGACTCGGCCAGCAACGCCAGAAGGTCATCAATGTCCATCACCATTCGTGATCTTGAAGTTTGGGACATCCGCTTTCCCACGTCGCGCACGCTGGACGGCTCCGACGCCGTCAACGTGGATCCCGATTATTCCGCGGCCTACGTTGTTCTGAAGACCGGCGGCGACGTCGAAGGCCACGGGCTGACGTTCACATGCGGACGTGGCACCGAAGTCTGCGCCGCGGCGATCAACGCGTTCCGACCGCTGGTCGTCGGGCGAACGCTTGAAAGCATCACGGCTGACTTCGGCGGGTTCTGGCGCCAGCTTGCCGGCGAGACGCAACTGCGCTGGCTCGGCCCGGAAAAAGGCGTCATCCACATTTCCATGGCCGCGATCGTCAACGCGATCTGGGATCTGTATGCCAAGTCGGAAAAGAAGCCGGTGTGGAAACTCCTCGCGGACATGGCCCCGCGGCAAGTGGTCTCCTGCGTGGACTTCCACCACATCACAGACGCGCTGACGCCTGACGAAGCGCTGGAAATCCTCGAGAAGAAGCAATCAACCAAAGCCGACCGCGAAAAGGAATTGCTGCGCTCAGGCTTTCCGGCGTACACCACATCGGTCGGCTGGATGGGTTACACAGACGAGAAGGTCCGCGCGCTGTGCCGTCAGGCGATGGCCGAGGGTTGGACGCATTTCAAGCTGAAAGTGGGCGGCCGTCCAGACGAGGATGCACGCCGCGCGGCGCTGGTGCGCGAAGAAATCGGTCCGCACAATCACCTGATGATGGACGCCAACCAGAAGTGGGACGTGGGGGAAGCCATCGCCTGCATGAAGGACCTGGCCCGCTTCAATCCGCTATGGATCGAGGAGCCCACCAGCCCCGACGACGTGCTGGGCCATGCGGCCATCGCCCGCGCTGTGCATCCCATCGGCGTGGCCACCGGCGAGCATTGCCAGAACCGGGTGATGTTTAAGCAGTTCCTGCAAGCCTGCGCCATGAGCTTCTGCCAGATCGATAGTTGCCGCGTGGGAGGCGTGAACGAGAATCTGGCGATCATGCTAATGGCCGCCAAGTTCGGCGTGCCGGTCTGCCCGCACGCCGGCGGCGTCGGCCTGTGCGAGTACGTTCAGCATCTGGCGATGTTCGACTTCATCGCGATTTCCGGAACTATGGAGAATCGGGTGATTGAATATGTGGACCACCTGCACGAACACTTCCTCGACCCGGTGGTGGTTCGCAACGCGCGCTACCAGGCCCCGCTCAAGCCCGGCTACAGCATCCAGATGCGTCCCGAGTCCATGGCCGCGCACTGCTTCCCGGATGGCGCAGTGTGGTCCGCTAGGCTGCCCGGAAAGTCAAAAGTCAAAGCGCAAAAGTCAAAAGGACAAAAGGCCGACTTCCGTTCTCGGTGTCCTCTGTGCCTCTGTGGCAAAGACCCTTCATGTGTCCTCGATCACAAAGCCAAACAGCAGCAGGGCCAGCGTCGTGAAAATCACATCATACCCTATCAAAAGCCGGAACCAGAGGATGGCCAGGGTCTGGCGCTCGAAGAGTTCGGAGGTCACTCCCACCAGCGCGACCATCAGCGGGATGGCGATGGGCAGCAGCAGCAGCGGCAGCATCAGCTCGCGCATCCGCGTGTGCAGCGTCAGCACCGAGAAGAACGTTCCCGTGACCACCAGGCCCCACGATCCCAACAACAGGGTCAGCGCAAACCATCCGGCCACCGGCAGCAGCGGGAAGTTGAAGAAGATCGCGAACAGGGGCGACAGCACAAGTTCTGCCAGCAGCACGAAGACCAGGTTGGCGGCGAACTTGCCGGCGAACAACGCCGCGGGCGGGATAGGCGCCAGGCGCAATCCATGCAGCGTGCGGTCAATCGTCTCTCGCGGGAACGACTGATTCATGGCCAGCATTCCGGAGAACAGGAAGGCCATCCACAGCAGGCCGCCTCCGATGCGCTTGGTTTCCTCGGCGCTGGGCTCAAAGCTGAAGCTGAAGAGCACAATCACCAGCAGCCCGAAGAACAGCATGGGATTGAAGATCTCTTTGCTGCGCAACTCGGCCAGCATGTCTTTGCGGGCGATGGCGATGGTTCCCTGCCAGAAGGCGCTCATGCCAGCCTCCCGGCCGCCAGGCGCAGGTAGTCGGGCTGGAGCGGCTCGATCTGCGCCGTCTGATGCGTACTCACGATCACCGAACGCCCCTGCGCGCGCAGATCGGCCAACAACTTCGCCACCAGCGCACCTGACGCATCGTCGAGTCCGGCAAACGGCTCGTCCAGCAGCAACAGGTCAGGATCGTGGAGCAAGGCGCGCGCCAGCGACAGACGTTGCCGCATTCCCTGCGAATACGCGCGGACGCGATAGCGCGCCGCGTGCGATAGCTGAAAGTAGTCCAGCCAATGCGCCGCGCGTTTTGGCCCGTCAGTCAGGCCGTAAAGGCGGGCGAAGAAGTGAAGATTCTCGTCGGCGCTGAAGTCGGCGTAGAGCAGACTCGAATGCCCCATGAATCCCATGCGGCGTCGCAACGGATCGTTGCCGGACAAGTCTTCGCCGAACAGGCGGACCCTGCCCTCCGAAGGTGACAGGATGCCGGCCAGAAGCTGTAACAGCGTGCTCTTGCCCGATCCGTTGGGACCCAGCAGGGCCAGGACGCGGCCCGCGGGAAGATCCAGACTTACTCGATCCAGGGCCACTTTGGCCCCGAAGAACTTGGAGAGATTCTCGCCGGCGGCGGCGGACGCGCTCATTTCCGCGGCGCCAGCCCTTCCATGCGGTAAAGATGCAGCAGGCCAAGCGCCAGCGCGGCCAGCAGCACGGTCAGCACCGGCCAGCGCGTTTGGGTGATGAAGCTGGGACGCTCTACGGTGGAGAGTTCCTCTCCGCCTCCCGCGGCGCCGGCTTCGGGGCCTGACGGCAGCGCGTCCGGCAGCGCCCCTGCAATCGTCAGTTCCAGCGGTTGCCTGCCCGCCCACGTGTAGAACGCGGCTCGCTTGGACTCGTCCTTACTGCTCATCGTCAGGAACTTGCCGGTCACGGTGACGCCGTCCGATGGCGCGATCACTTCCGTCTCGGCTAATCCTGGGATCGCCGGTTGCTTGAAGGTGTACCCGTCCTGATAGGGGACCTTGTACGAGATCTCCAGCCGCGTCTCGCCGGGACGGAAGGCGTAGTCGAGCGAGTGAACGCCCTTGCCCTTCGGCGTCGAGGTCTGGCGTAGCGGCAATTGGCCTGGTCCGGTGGCGCTCACGCTCATTTCCTGCACTTCGTCGGTCGGCAGGGTGAACTGGAAGCTTTCCTTGCTGAAGAACGTCCGGGGCGGCGCCGTAGAGTTGGCCACGGTGTACGTCTCAAGCACCATCATCTGTCCGGCGTGCGGCTCCAGGACCACCTGATGCCCGGTGAGCCGGTAGGCGGATTTGTCGGTGGTCGTATCGTAGACCGTCAACGCCAGGTCCGCGTCGGCGGTGCGGGACGGAGCGAAGTATCCGACGCCTTTGAAGTCCGCGCGGACCAGGTACGGCAGCTGGCCGGACGGCGGAGGCGCGTCAACCTTGAAGCGACCGTCGGCGCCGGTGGTGACGTTGCCGATGGGCACCATGCCGCCCTCGAGTTTCATCACCTGGACTTCGACGCCCGCTTGTGGTTTGCCGGTGGTCCCGTTGGTGACGGTGCCCTGGACCGCGGCATTCACCACAGAGGCACAGAGGACACAGAGAAGAAAGACTCTCACTTGCGTCGCTTCTTCAAGGATACGCCACACTTACCGCAGAACACGTTGTCGGCAGGATTCTGGTGCGTGCAGTGCTCGCACCATCCGGGCGGGGGCGTCACTTCCTCGCGCATCTTCTGATCCTGTAATTCTTCGAGGGCGCTGAGCACGGGAACAAGTTCGGCTTGAGCCGCGACCTTGGCCGCTTGATAGTCGGCCTCCGAAAGCTTGCCCATGCGGAACTCGAAGTTCAGGTCGCGCAGATTTTCGTAGAGGATTTCCTTCTTGTGTTCCAGTGGGACCAACTGCTGGTCCAGGGCCGAAGCGACGGCGGTGCGCGGCTCGACGAATAGCACATACGCCAGAGCGCCCAAGGCCATCAGGATGCAAGCGACGGTAACCATGCTTCAGCTCTTCTCAATCTCCTGATCGATGCCGGCCTGGTAGCGCGCCAGTAGGGCCGGATCGACGGGCGCCGCCGCGGCGACTGCCGCAGCCTCCTGGCGATGATTCTTCCGCCACCCGCGCAGAATCACGGTGACCAGGGAAAGGCCCACCGCCAGCGCGGCAAAGGGCATGATCCAGGCCGTCAGGTTGAATCCGCTCTTGGAAGGCTCGGCCATAATCTTCGGCCCGTGTTTCTGGCCGATCAGTTGCAGCGCTTCTTCCTCGCTGTCGGATGCCGCGATGGCTTCGCGCACTTCTTTGCGCAAGGCCTCGGCAGAGGAACATCCATAGTGGTTGCAGCCGTAGACGGTGTAGCCGCATCCGCCGCACTGGCAGATCAGCCGTTCGCCGACCCAGCGATAGGATTTCTCGGTCACCGGCATGGCCGCCAGCGGAATCGCCAGCGCGACAACGATGAAGAAGCGCTTCACGGGACTGATCACGAAGACACCTCTTTAAGCTTGGCGGTCGCGGTCATCAGTTCGGTGCGCGCCGCGGCGTGCATCTTCTGCGACGGGATCAGGCAGACCAAGGTCCCGATCACCGTCACCAGCCCGCCCAGCCAGATCCAGTTCACCAGCGGATTCACGAACGCCTGGATAGCAGCGGACTTCCCGTCTTCACTCTGGCCTTTGTAGACCAGATACAGATCGTCGAGCATCCGCGCGCGGATGGTCACGATGCTGGCGGGCTGCTTACTGGCTTTGTAGAACCGCCGCTCCGGCCGCATGGTGGCGATGCGCTCGCCGTTCTTGAACACGTCGATCACCGCGATCTGGGAAGAGTGGTTGGGATTGTCTTCGGAGCGCAGATCGGTGACCTGCAGGGTGTAGCTGCGAATCTCCATCTTCGATCCGACCTGCATTTCCTCCTCGTGGTCGATGTTGAAGGCGGCGCCGCCCAGGCCGACGAAGATCAGGACCATGCCCATGTGCACGACGTACCCGCCATAACGGCGGGTGTTGCGCAGGGTCAGCTCGATGCCCGCGGGGATCAGGGACATCTGCTGTTTGCGGCCAATGGTCCGGGCACCCTTGTAGAACTCCTGGAAAATCGTGGCCGTGACGAACATGCTCAGCATGAAGCAGACGTTGGCGTAGAAATCGCGCGAGCCAAACGCCACCAGCACTACGCCCAGAACCAATCCGGAAACTGCCGGCCATAGGAAGTTGCGGCGCAAGCCGTCGAGCGAGGTCTTCCGCCAGGCCAGCAGCGGACCCACCCCTGTGAGGAACAGCAGGAACAATCCGATGGGAATGTTCACCTTGTTAAAGAACGGCGCGCCCACGCTGATCTTCGTGCCTTGCACCGCCTCCGAGATCACCGGGAACATCGTGCCCCAGAGGACCGCGAAGCAGGAGGCCAGCAGGATCAGGTTGTTGAACAGGAAACTGGATTCGCGCGATACCAGCGACTCCAGCTTGTTCTCACTGCGCAGGTAGTCGCGGCTGGAGATCAGCAGCCACACGCTGAAGGCAATGGCGATGGTCAGGAATCCCGTAAACCACGGTCCGATCGGCGAGTTGGCGAAGGCGTGGACCGAGCTGACGATTCCGCTGCGCGTCAGCAGCGTCCCGAAGATGCATAACAAGTAGGTGCCAAACACCAGCACCATGTTCCACACCTTGAGCATGCCCTTCTTCTCCTGCATCATCACGGAATGCAGGAAGGCGGTGCCGGTGATCCAGGGCAGCAGTGAGGCGTTCTCCACCGGATCCCAGCCCCAGTATCCGCCCCAGCCGAGCACCGCA
>CAYPHP010000234.1:0-3224 GCA_964410045.1 uncultured Acidobacteriota bacterium
ATTCAAGCCCACGACGGGCGCGCCGACCTTCATGGCCAGATCCATGATCTTGCAGACCTTCTGGGCGTTGGTTTCCGAGAGTGATCCGCCGAACACGGTGAAGTCCTGGGCGAAGGCGTAGACCAATCGGCCTTCGACTCGTCCGTAGCCGGAAACCACGCCGTCGCCGGGGATGACCTGTTCCTCCATGCCGAAGTCGGTGCAGCGATGGCTCACCAGCTTGTCGAGCTCTTCGAACGTACCTTCGTCAAAGAGCAGCTCGACGCGCTCGCGCGCCGTCAGCTTGCCTTCCTTGTGCTGGCGTTCGCGACGTTCCGGTCCGCCTCCGGCCTCGGCAGCGTCCTGGCGGCGGCGCAGTTCGGCGATCTTCTGGGCTAGGTCCATGGAACGATTCTAGCCACAGAGGCACGGAGGTCACAGAGAAAACGGGTTATTGCACGGCGATGGTCACGGTGTTGGAGGCCACCCCGTTCATGGTCACGATCAGCGGCACAGCGCTGCCCGTCGCGACGCCGGCGGGCACCTGCACGTTCACCTGGTACAGCCCGACGAATCCCGGCGAAAGACCCGAGAATCCGTTGGTCAACGGCGCGTTCACCCCGCCGATGGTAACCGTCGGCAAGGTCACGGTCGTCGAGAGCGGATTACTCCCGGCCGCAGAGCCGCTCGCCGGTGGGTTGTTGACCGCGCCCAACCCGGTGCAATAGATGGTCAGGAAATCCACGCCGCGCCGGGCCGGTTGCGCCAGCGCCCCCGGTACGCTTCCTGTCGGCGCAGCAAACGTCGTGGTGTTCGCGATCTGTACCGCTCCCTGTCCTTGCGCGTTGATGGTAAAGATGCCGGGCTTGGCCGGGATGATGGTGACGGTCTCGGAGTCGGTGATGACGTTCTGCCCAGCGCGGCTGACTAGAGCGTAGGCTTGCGGCGTCCCGGCGGCGGTTTCAAAGGGAATCTGTGCATTCACCTGGCCGCTGCTGGAGTAATACAACGGTGCGTTGACGCCGCCGATGTTCAACGTCATGCCACCCAGCGATCTGGGCAAGGGGGCGTTCGAGGCTGCGGCGGTGGACGACGCCAGGTTCTGTCCGAAGACCGAGACGATGCTGCCGGGAGCCAAGGCTCCGCCCTGGAATCCGGCGGCGTTGACGATCCCGCCCGAGCTGATCGAGGAAACGGAAGACGCGCCCGCGCTGCCTTGCACTGTCGTGCTGACCTTCCCGGTCAGCGAACCGGCCCGCGCTTGCACGGTCACGGCCACTTGGCTGCTGCTCCCGTTGGGTCGCCAGGAACCTTGGTAGACGCCGCCACCCAAATGCACCAAAGTCACGGCAGGCTCACTCGTGGAGAAACTGGCGATAGTGGTGGCATTGGACACCGGATTGTCGCAATCATCCTTCACCTGAGCTTCCAGGTTGATCGGCCAGCCGGTGGGTACGGATATGCTGCTCCCCAGGGAGCGGGACTTGAGGTAGAGCTGCGTGGGGACACAGCCCTCGAAGACGTTGCCTCCGCGGTTTTGCGACGACACCAGGTCGGTGCGCTGCGGGGTGACCACGAACAGAACTTCAATGGTCTGCGATGAGAAAGTGCCGGAATTGGTGTCGAGTAGCTTGAGATCCACGGTCCCGAAGTACTGGCCTTGCGTCAGCGCACCCAAGCTGGGCTGGATGACGATGTCGGCGGGAGAGCCCGGCGTCACGCGGGCGGCAGTCTGCGCGGTGCGCAGCCAACTGGCCCCGTCGAATGTGCTGGAACTGATCCGGGCGTCCAGGCCGCCGGGCGCGCCGGTAGCCAGCCGGGCGGTTTGTGAACCGGGTGAACTGCTGTTCTGCGGGCGCACGAAGATCAATCCGGTGGGCCGCACCACCGCCGGGAGCATGCTGCCGCGGGGCAGCACGTTCAGAATCACGGTCACCAGCCTCGGCGAATTATCGGCGCCTGTGGCGGACACACGAATCTGGCAGGTGTACTGACCCGCCGCCAGGCCGGTCACGTTGATGGGCACTTCCACCAACGGAACCGTGGTCGAATTAGCGACGCTGCTTCCGGAACTGGGAGTAGCATTCAACCATCCGCAACCGGCGGCGGAGGCCACCTGTGCCGTCCAGGCCATCGTTCCCCGGCCGATATTCAGGACCCCGAAACTTTGCGAGGGCACTGCGCCCCCGCCTTCCACTCCGGTGAACGTGAGTCCCGTCTGGCTGAGCAACAGCGTCTGGCCGGGCACGGTGATCAGGCTGATCGCCACGGTTGCGGTTTGCCCGCTGCCGGAGATGGTCAACGAGCCGCTGTAGCTGCCGCGTTGCAGGGCCGCAGGATTCACTTGGATTTGGACGATCGAGGGAGCCGCTGCGGACGCTGCCCCGGATAGCGCCGAAGAAGTCAGCCAATTGCCTCCGCTGAAAGTACGCAGGGTCATCGTCCAGTTCAGAGTGCCGCCGCCGGCGTTGAGGATGTTCAGGCTCTGCGAAACCACACCTGGATCCAGGGCCACGGCCTGGAAGGTGAGCGCGGATGGCGTCACAGCAAGCCGGGCCGGGTTCGCGGCCGCGACGGTCAGAGATAACCCAATGGTCAGTTGGGAGGGACTCGCCGCCGGAGCGCTGATGGTGATCGAACCGGAGTAGGTGCCTGCGGCTAGTTGTGTGGCGTTTGCGGAGATGGAAAGTGTCGCGGGCGTCTTCCCACCGAGCTGCGAGACTACGATCCAGGAGGCGCTGGTCGTCGCCGTAAAGGCGACTCCAGGCAGGCTGCTGTTCAATTGTACCGATTGCGCGGTGGCGCTGGGCGCGCCTTCGATCGCCGAGAACGCCAGGCTCGCCGCGCTGACCGAAATCGTGGGAACTGCTGTGAAGACGGCACGGACCCGGTCATTGTCGGTGTCGGCTATGTAGAGGTTGCCTGAGCTGTCTACCACCACCGCTTCCGGGTAAGCCAGCATGGCCAGCGGCGCCGGTCCGCCGTCTCCACGGAATCCGTAAGTGCCGTTCCCGGCGACCGTAGTGATCACTCCGGAAGCGTCAACTCTCCGGATTCGATTGTTGTTGGAGTCGGAAATGTATAGGTTGCCGAAGGCGTCGGGAAAGGCGTTGTGCGGGTAGCTGAGGTATGCCAGCGTGGCCTGTCCACCGTCGCCACCGAAGAACGAGACTCCTCTGCCGGCCACCGTGGAGATGGTCCCACCGGGTGTGACCTTCCTGACGACTTGACCCAGGTACTCGGCA
>CAYPHP010000234.1:3234-6433 GCA_964410045.1 uncultured Acidobacteriota bacterium
GAGCCGCGCGGCGGTGGCAGGTCCACCGTCGCCGGCAAACCCCGCAATGCCGGTGCCGGCGAACGTAGAAACGGTTCCTCCAACTGTGAACTTGCGCACGCGATGGTTGGTATAGTCGGCGACATAGACGGCGCCGGCCGCGTCCACGGCGACACCGCGCGGATCCATCGGAGCGCCCAGGGCCGCTACCCCATCCCTGACATAGGTCAGCGGCGTGTCCCGGTCGAGAATTCCCGCAACGATCGCGGTGATTCCATCCGCTCGGATCTGCCGGATCATCCCGAAAACCGCCAGGTACAGATTGCCGAGTCGGTCCTTGGCGATGCCGGTGACTCCCTGGCTCAGGGAGACGCTGGTCGGCGTGCCACGGGTGTTGGCGTCGTAATAGTTCTGGCCGTTCCCGGCATAGCTGGTCACGTTCCCGTTCCGATCCACGCGGCGCACCAGGAAGTTCTTGGTGTCGGCGATCAGCAGAGTGCCGTTGTCGTCGGGGAAGACATACTCGGGCTGATAGAAATTGGCGCTGGTAGCGGCGCCGCCGTCTCCCCCGTACTTGAACGCTCCGCTTCCGGCCTCCGGGATCGGTTCGACGGCCCCCGTGGGGTCCACTTTCTGGATTCGCTTGGTGAACTGCAAACTCACGTGCAGTTGACCGGCTGGATCCAGGGTCAGGCCGAACAGGTAGTCGACGAAAAAGCCGGTGGGAATGGTGGCGATCCTGCCGTCCGGAGTGATCTTGCGGATTCGCTGATTCAACTGATCCGCGATGTACACGCTGCCGGAACTGTCGGGAACCGGCGACAGCGGGCTATCGAGCATCGCGCTGGTGGCTAGTCCACCGTCACCGCCAAAGTCCTTGACTCCGTTTCCAGCCAGCGTGCTGATCACTCCGGTGGGAGTGATCTTGCGGATCCGGTGGTTGTAGGTATCGGCGATGTACACATTTCCGTTGCGGTCTCCGGCGACGCCGAAGGGACGGTTGAGGCGTGCGGCGGTCGCCAGTCCGCCGTCCCCGGCGAATCCGCTGAGCCCGCAAGCGCCGGCTACCGTAGTGATGACTCCCCCTGTGCTGACGCGGCGGATGCAACTGTTGTCGGTATCGGCGATGAGCAGATTGCCGCCGGAGTCCAGCCCCAGGGCGCCGGGATAACGCAAGGACGCCTGAGTGGCCAGAACGTTGTTGCCCGAGAACGCGCAGGTCCCGTTGCCGGCGTAGGTTGAGATGATTCCGCTCGGGTCCACCCTGCGGATCACGCAATTGCTGCGGTCGGCGATGAATAGGTTGCCCGCCGAGTCCTTGACCACGGCTTCCGGCTCGTTCAGGGCGGCGAAGATCGCCGGTCCGCCGTCGCCGGAGTAATCCCGGATGGCGTTGCCGGCCACCACGGTGATGATTCCCCGGCTGATCTTGACCACGATGTTGTTGGAGGAGTCTGCAGCGTAGATTGTGCCGTCGGTAGCCAGCGGGTCAGCGGAGAGCCCGTACATCGAGCCTAACGGCGCGCTCAAGGCGCTTCCACCGTTCCCGCGAAACACCCAATTGCTGCCGGCAACGGTCTGGATCACGCCTTGCGCCGATGCCGGAGCCGTCAGCAAGGAATGACCGCACAGCAAGATAAGGAATAGGACAATCCGGCGCCGCATAAGTGCCTCCCACATGACCGCGCCAAGACATAAGGATGACGCTTTCGGCTGGATTCTAGCACGGCTACAACAGGCCGCATGTAGGACTGCGGTACTAGCGGGGTAGAACCAAGTGTTCGAGTGTACAATCAGCGCAATGGCTACCGATGTGGTCCGGCGACGCTTCGATGTCTCCGAATACTACCGCATGGCGGACGCTGGGATTCTCCGCGAAGACGATCGCGTCGAGTTGATCGAGGGGGAGATTATCCAGATGGGCCCTATTGGAAGTCGTCATGCGGCGCGGGTCACCCGTGCAGAACGAGTTCTCCGCCGTCACTTGGGAGAAGTGGTGACCGTGAGGACCCAGAATCCCGTAAGGCTAGATGACTACTCTGAGCCGGAGCCAGACATCGCCCTCGTCAAGCCCAAGGGCAATCTCTATGAGGATGCTCATCCGGGTCCCCGGGAAGTCTTTCTCATCCTGGAAATCTCAGACACGTCCTCCGCGTTCGACCGGCAGGTCAAGGCTCCGATGTACGCCCGCGCCGGCATCGCCGAACTTTGGCTGGAACTGATCACCGAAGAGTGTATTGAGATTTACACCGAGCCCGCCAACGGCGTTTACGGCAGGATCCGGCAGGCGCGACGGAGCGAGTCGCTGACGCCCCTGTGTTTCCCGCAAGTGAGCATTCCGGTCGACGAGTTGCTCGGGTAAGCGGGCGGGCACAGGGGCCCGACTCTACTAGTCGGTGTCCACCTTCAAGACCGCCAGGAACGCTTCCTGCGGGATGTCCACGCGGCCGACGCGCTTCATGCGTCGCTTGCCTTCCTTCTGTTTCTCCAGCAGCTTGCGCTTGCGGGTGATGTCGCCGCCATAGCACTTGGCCAGCACGTTCTTACGCATGGCCGCCACATTTTCGCGGGCGATCACCCGGCTGCCGAGCGACGCCTGGATGGCCACTTCAAACTGCTGGCGCGGGATCAGCGAACGCATCTTGGTCACCAGCGCGCGACCGCGTTCGTAAGCGCGGTCCTTGTGGACGATGATCGACAGCGCGTCCACCGGCTCGCCGGCCACCAGGATGTCCATCTTCACCAGGGGCGAATCCCAATAGCCGGAGACGTGGTAGTCGAGCGACGCATAGCCGCGAGAGACTGATTTCAGCTTGTCGTAGAAGTCCAGGACGATCTCGTTGAGCGGCAGTTCGTAGGTGAGCATCACCCGCCCGGGACCCAGGTACTCGAAGCCCTTCTGCACGCCGCGCTTGTCCTCCGCCAGCTTGAGGATCCCGCCCAGATACTCTTCCTTGGTGATGATGGTGGCGGTGATGATGGGCTCTTCCACCTTGTCGATCTCCACGGTCGAGGGCCAGCGCGCCGGATTGTCCACTTCAAGCACCTCGCCGTCGTTCTTGGTGACCTTGTACCGCACACTGGGCGCGGTGGTGATCAGGTTCATCTCGAACTCGCGCTCCAGCCGCTCCTGGATGATGTCCATGTGCAGCAGGCCCAGAAAGCCGCAGCGGAAGCCGAAGCCCAGGGCCTCGGAAGCTTCCGGCTCGTAAAAGAACGA
>CAYPHP010000235.1:0-6410 GCA_964410045.1 uncultured Acidobacteriota bacterium
GAAAGACTGAGCATTCGCTCCCCTCTCCCGCCGGGAGAGGGGCCGGGGGTGAGGGGTGTTTCAAGCTGCCTGACCCGCCGCAATACCTCCTGAATGGCAAACACCTGCTGGTAGCGCGCGATCTTGCGCACCCCGCCATCGAACACCGTGAAGGCCCAGGCCATCTCCAGCAGCCGTTCGGGCCGGCACAGGGCATAGAGCGTCCGGTCCTGCTCGGTCATCTGCCGGCCCACCAGATAGGGCGCGATCTCCTCGCGCACGCCCAGTTCCGCAAAGGCCAGATCGAACAGCGAGGACTTCACCGACTCCGGCAGCGGGCGCTCCAGCAGCGGCGCAAGGTCTGCGTCCGCCACGTCCTCCTTCCACTTCGACCAGAACTTCGCGGGCGTACCAGTGGTGGCGTAGCGGGCCTCGTTCTTGTTCACCGCCAGCACCATCTGTACGTAGGTAAAGAGGCGCGGAATATATTCATCACGCTGATTGCGGATGGTCTGCGAGATGGCCTGCGCCACCTCGACCCTGGGCGACTTGCATTCGATGACCGCGAAGGGGATTCCGTTGACGAACAGCACGATGTCGGGCCGGCAGGTCTCGACGCTGCGGGTGCGCTCCAACGCAAACTCGGCGGCCACGTGGTAGATGTTGTTGGCCGGGTTGCGCCAGTCCACATAATTCAGCGTGAAGCTCTTCTGGTCGCCCTCGATGGACTGCTCCAGCGCCACGCCCAGGGTCAGCAGGTCGTACACCGCCTCGTTGGTCTTGAGCAGACCGTCGTACTTCACGTTCTTCAGCCGCTGGATGGCGCTCTGGATATTCTCCTCGCTGAAGAGATAACTGCCACCCTTGTGCTGGATGCGGTTCAGCTTCTTCAACTGCTCGCGCCGGATCTCTTCCAGTAGCTCGTTGCCGGCCTGGCCGCCACGGGCGGCCTGCGCCTCGGCGGGCGTCAGGTACTGGTAGCCCAGATTGACCAGCACCTGCAGGGCGGGGATCTGGGAGAGGTGTTTTTCGTCGAAGCGGAAGCTGCGTTCTCCGGCATGTTCGTCTGGACTGGTCATAAGTTACACTCTCGCCTCAAAGGTCCCTCGCCGGTGACAAGTGCCCAAGGGGCTCTTTCGGGCTTCGGCCCGGATAGCTGGCGAGGTCATTCATTCGTTTCATGGATTGGGCTTTCCCCGGTCGGTAAGGCGGCTCTGGACTTTCTCCGGGGCCGTTTTCCTTTATTGGGGGCATCGTTCAATAGGCAACCGAGTGCGTGCCTGGCCGCAACCTCATCAATCCGAGCTTTGATGATCTTGTCCATTTCAGAGCCTTCCGAATAGTTCGCTGGCACAACGGCATGGACGCGCCCTTCGTCGTGGTACTTGAGGGCCGCTGTCTTGCCGCTCTTGCCTTTCTTGTGGGGCGTGTACACGGCAACGGACAGCCCCCCTTGCTCCTTCACCAGGCGAAAGCAAGGAATGTCCGTGGTGCCGTCGCCAATGAAAACAATATTCTTGAAGGGAACTGGCCGATTCTCTGGCTCAACGTATCGATTGACTGACGCGTTGTCGCTGATGTCTTTGACGCCCTTGTTGATCCGAAATAGATATTGGGTCTTGGTCGTGTAGTTGATAGCCAGCGCCGGCCACTGGGCGACCCCGTTCGCGTCAAAAAGATACTTTGATGCGTAAACAGCTTCGAAGTATTTCTTGATTTTCGTGCCCGCGAATATCTCCTCGTTCCCGGACGAAATGAGATAGTGCTTCAGAAAGACGTTTTTGCTTTTTGCGTAGTCGTTTATCCGGGAGAACCATTCCGCCACGCCCTCAAAGAGTTGAATGTTCTCCCCCCGTCGCTTGAAGTCCTCCTTGCGAACCGCTGCGTCGTGCTCCGCAGCCTTGCGCAACATCAGGTTCATGTAGACGAGCACCTCGTCCGCCTGATGCTTCTTCGCCGTGTCATTCACCTCTTTCCAGAAAGCTGCGGGCTTGATGTCGATTTCGGGCAGAAACTGGTGTTCCTGCATGTTCCCGGGGGCCAACGTCCCATCGAAGTCGTAGGCGATCGCCATGGTTACCTTCTTCTTGATCATGCGGAGGCTCCATTGTTGATTGGCAGCCGCCACTGGCCGGTCAGCAGTTTCTGCATCAGGCCGCGCTTCTGGGTCTTGAGGGCCGCGACGGATTGGGCGAGCAGGTCGATTTCCTCGCGCAGGACGTTGAGGTAGCGGGCGATGGCGGTTTGGGTGTACAGGGCCGGCAGCGGAATAGTGATCGCGGCGAACTCCGAGAAAGACACAGTCTCGCGGACGCTGCCCTGGGCGCTATTCTTGATGCGCTGCCCGGCTTCGTGGGAGTTCAGCCAGTGCAGGAAATAGTCCGACTCGATCTTGGCCTCATCGAGTCGGAACACGACATACATCGGGCTGAGTACGCCATCGTCCCAGCCGTCGAGGCGGGCGATGGAGCCGACGTTGATGCGCGACGGGTTGTAGGCGTACTGCCCTCGGTGCACGACCTTGTAGTTGGAAAGGTCGGCGCTGGCGACGCGGCGCTCGAACTGGTCTTCCGGCAGCACAAAGCCGCGCGAGTTGGTAACGCTCAGCACACGGGCCTCGTTGCCGCCGCGATTGCGTGTGGAGACTTCCTCGGCAAAGCTGCCAACCCCCGCTTTCGCGGGAGCAGGCGTGCCGTGCGGATGCCGGCCCCGGCTGATCAGGCGCGACAGTTCGTGGCTGTAGTGCCGCTCCTTCGCCGCGATCAGTTGTTCGGTTTTCTGGATGGCGGTGTCCCATCCAACTAGGATTTCAGCGATCCTCTCTTGCTCTGGAAGCGACGGGAGGGGCATGCGCAGTTCGCGAATCAATTCAGCATTCAGGTTCTGCTGCCCACTGCTGTTGCTCGCGTTGCGAATCTCTTCGTAGCGAAACAAAAGCTGTTGATAGACGTATGTGCTATTGGCCTCTTCGCTCAAGATGATCGCCGCACAGTTCTGGTTGATTGCGGCAGTAGTGGCGAGGACAGCAACCTGTCCCCGAGTTTTTCCTTGCCCAACCATGGCCATCAGGATTGACCCAGCCGGGATCAGTTTCGCGGACGAGCTCTTGAGGCCGGCTTCTGTGATCTTTTCGTCGATGTCCTCTGGGCCAATCTCACAATTCTGAACGAGAGTCGTCTTGACCCAAGGGACTGTGCCTCCCCAGTAGGCGGGGTTCTCGCGATCCGGCGTACCGCCCGATGTGATCTTGGCGATGCTTCCCAAGGTAACGGTGCGGGCGCTCATTTCTTGTTTCCCCGCCCCTTGCCTTCCAACCGCCGCTCGGTCTGCTCCAGTGCCGCCATGTCCTCGGCATCCGCCGTCAGCCGCGCCGCCTCTCGCCGATTGGCGGCGAAACTCTCATAGCGCTCCAGCGCCAGCTTCTCCGCAACATCCGCGCGCAGCTTGCCGGCGTGGGTGAGCACCTCGCGTTCGTTGAACTGCAGGAAGGCGTCGAGCTTGTCCTCCCGGTCACGCGGGGTGAGGGTGCAGGCAGTCATGACTTCTTTCTCCGCCCCTTGCTTCCCGATGTCGCGTCCGGTTTCGCGAGGGCCTTCGTGGCCTCTACCACGCGGTCGAAGTCGGATTCGAACAGCCGATCCTGCACGATGCGGTATTTTTCGAACTCGCTTTCAGCGTGTGCCTTGGCGATTTCCGCCGTCACCTTGCCGGCATCCTGCAACACACTGCGGTCAGTGGCCTCGATGAAGCGATTCAGGCGGGCTTCCCAATCCTGCATAGTCATGGGGATCTTGCGCTGGGCCATGTCCTCGGCCACATCCAGATAGGCGTTGACTAGGCGGGAGAGTTGCGCCATCTCGTGTTCGGTTAGGTAGTTCTTGGCGACCACCACATCGAATTTCTGAATCTTGCCGATGGGCGCATCCTTCCATGTGGTCAGCCCCATGTTGTCTTTGTCGGCATCGGCGCGCTGGTAGATAACCTCGGCTGCTGTCTGGCCGTGAATGGCCCAGTGCAGCTTGTTTTGCACGGTGGCGAAAAAGCGCTTGGTGGCCTGCGCCGTCACGTCGTAATCGATAGCCGTGGCGTAGATATCGGTGATCTTCTGGTAGAACTTGCGCTCCGAGAGGCGGATCTCGCGAATGCGCTGCAACTGCTCTTCGAAATACTGTTCGGTGAGGATGGAACCGCCGCTCTTGATGCGCTCGTCATCCATCACGTAGGCCTTGATGGTGAACTGTTCGATGACGCCGGTGGCCCACTTGCGGAACTGCACCGCGCGCTCGGAGTTGACCTTGTAGCCCACCGCGATGATGGCCGCGAGATTGTAATGCTGGGTGTGGTAGCTCTTGCTGTCGGCGGCAGTTATTCGAAATTTTCGAATAACTGAACCTTCCTCCAACTCGCTGTCTGCAAACACCTTCTTCAGGTGGTAGTTAATGGTGTGGGTTTCCACGTCGTAGAGCAGCCCCATCATCTTCTGGGTCAGCCAGATACTTTCGTCCGCATAAATGGCCTCCACACCACCCTGGCCGCTGGCAGCGACAAAGGTCAGGTACTCCGCCGCCGATGAACGAACCAGCGAGGCTTCCTGTTCCTTCTTCATCAGTGCCCTCTCCATTCGAGCCGGGCTCTACGGAAATTCCGGACAACGGAATCCAGCGTCTGCGGCGAGGGGGGTGGCAATTTGCCCCCACCCTTGAACTCGTGACAGATGGTCACGGGTTGAGACGCGCCAAGCGTCAACCTTACGATTTTTTCGCACGGTTGTACGGAGCCCGCTTCTCGGGCCAGTTCGCCGCCGCTCATTGCTTCTTCTCCAGCTTCTTCTTGCCTTTTTCGAGCTGCTGGATGCTGGCCTCGGGCGTGGGCAGGGCTTCGGGCATGGTGCCGCCCAGGTCAGCAATGGTCTGGCGCACCTTCTGGCCGACCTCAAAGTGGGTCTGGTTGGCCTTCTGCTTGCCGCGCACCTGATCGCGACGCAGCTTCTCCTCGGTCTGGGTGGCGCGGAACAGGTTGGCGGCCAGCTCCGTGCTGCCCATGTGGTCGAGGATCTTCTGGCTCTTCTTCAGCCCCTTGGCGGCATGGATGTCCTTGGCTCCGCGCCCGCCATACAGGCCTTTGTAGCCGTGGTCCTGGAAGATGGCGTAGTCCAGCGGGGTTTCGACACCGGCATCCTTGGCCGCGGCGGCCAGGTGCTTGTTGTGGGTGGCCAGTTCGTTACGGATTGCGAGGCGCTTGTCGTCCTCGCTGAGGCGGGCGAAGGTCTCGTCGTCGCGCAGCTCCTGGCGGCGGGTCTGCAGGGCGAAGTAGGTCTGGCCGTTGGCGATGACCGGCTTGGCCGGGTCGCCGTTCTGCACGATCAGATAGCAGGCGTACCGGGATAGGTGGACGTCGGCCACTTGACGCTTGGCACCCGAGCCGATTCCGACCATGTCGAGGACATCCTCGAAATGGTCGGACACCGGGTGGCCGCTGTTGCGGCAGGCTTCCTTGGCTCGCTCGATGACCGGCAGGAAGTGGCGGTATTCCGAGTACTCCAGCACCCGGGCCAGATGGCGTGCGGTCCAGTACTCGTTAGCCTCGGCATCGAACTGACGAATGCCCTCGAAGGTCTGGTGGTGCTGGTCGGCGATGGTCTTGTCGGCCTTCTTCATACCCCAAGCTCCTTGAGGTACTGCTTCATCCGCGTGCGCACCTCGGCCAGTTCGCCTTCCAGGCGCTCGATCTCCTGCTCGACGGCGGCGACGTCGATCTCTTCCTCTTCCTCGAAGGTATCCACGTAGCGCGGGATGTTGAGGTTGAAGTCGTTGTCGGAGATCTCCTGCAGGCTGGCGACATGGGCGTACTTGGCCACCGGCTGCCGGGCGCGGAAGGTCGAGAGCACCTTGGCCAGGTGCTCGTCGAGCAGGGCGTTCTGGTTCTTGCCGCTCTGGTAGTCGCGGCTGGCGTCGATGAACAGCAGGTCCTGACAGGCCTCGCGGGCGCTGCCCTTTTCGCGGGCGCGGTCGAACACCAGGACGGCGACCGGGATGGAGGTGGTGGGGAACAGGTTGCCCGGCAGGCCGATGACGGCGTCGAGCAGGTTTTCCTCGATCAGGGCACGGCGAATGCGGCCCTCGGCACCGCCCCGGAACAGCACGCCATGCGGCACCACCACGGCCACGCGGCCTTCCTGCGGCAGCGCGGTTTCGATCATGTGGGTGATGAAGGCGTAGTCGCCCTTGGACTTCGGCGGCAGGCCGCGCCAGAAGCGACTGTAGCGGTCCGCTTCAATTTCCTTGCCGCCCCACTTGTCGAGGCTGAACGGCGGGTTGGCCACCACCACGTTGAAGCGCATCAGGCGGTCGGCCTCGACCAGCGCAGGGCTGTTGATCGTGTCGCCCCATTCGATGCGGGCGGCGTCCTTGCCGTGCAGGAACATGTTCATG
>CAYPHP010000236.1:0-6371 GCA_964410045.1 uncultured Acidobacteriota bacterium
ACAGCTTGTCGTCCTTCAGCAGCCCGGCGGCGTGGAAGATGATCCCCACGTTCATCATGATGTCGATGAACAGCGACTCGGGCGCCAGGAACGACCGCAGGTACTTGCCTTTTTCCTGGAATCGCATGGCCAGCGTTTGCCCGGCGGTGATCAGCACTTGTTGCAGCGCGGGATCGCCCGTCGCGCGATACCACGGCAGATAGGTGCTCAGGAAAATGAAGCCCAGGTCGTGGACGTCACGGTCATGCTGGCGCGGTTCGAGCGGCTTGGAATATCGCTCGGCCTGCTCGCGCCAGTAGTCTTCCTTGGTCCGCTCCCACAGCAGCCACATCATGCCGGGGAAGAAACCTTCGCACCAGTGGGTCCAGGACTCGCGGCCATGACGCCACCGGCCGTTCTCCGTGTACATGGGGTAGAAGCCCGGCTCGGTTTCAATCACCCGGCGTACTTGCCGGGCCGCAAAATCAAGCGCCGTTGAGAAAGGTTCCATCAGAGCCTTTGCAGTTGGAATCCGCCGCTGACGTCGATTACTGCGCCGGCCGAATAGTCGAGCAGGCCCTCGGCGATGGCGCGGACGGCCTTGCCAATGTCTTCCGGCTGGCCCCAGCGGTTCTGCGGAATCATGCCTTCGGCGATGCGCCGGTTGTAGTAGTCCTTCACCTTCTCCACCATGTCGGTTTCAATGATCCCGGGGCGAACGTCGAAGACCAGAATGCCGCGCTCGGCCAAGTGGAGCGCCCAGACCTTGGCAGTCATCGCTAGCGCGGCCTTAGCAACAAAATATTCGCCGCGTACCGTGGACGCCGCAAACGCGGAGACTGAAGTGATGAAGACGATGCGTCCGGCGCTCAGCGTGCCGGCGGAGCGCTGCTCGATCATCCAGCGAGCCGCGGCCTGCGTGAGGAAATACGGACCCTTGGCGTTCACCGCGATCTGATTGTCGAAGCTGGCTTCGGTGGTCTCCAGCAGATCCACGCGGACTTCCGGAGCGACTCCGGCGTTGTTCACCAGCAGGTCCAGGCGGCCGAATCTGTCGCGGCAGACCTGGAGCATGGCGGCACGATCGGCGGCGACGCTCACGTCGCCGCGGGCCAGCTCGCACACGCCGCCCCGTCCGCGAATCTCTTTCTGAAGTTGCTCCGCTGCCGCGTGGTTGCCGCGATAGTTGGCCACCACGGTGTAGCCCGAGGTCGCCAGTTCCAAGGCGATGCCGCGTCCAATGCCGCGCCCAGCGCCGGTGATGAGGGCCACGGGAGTCATGAGCAGACCATTTCACCACAAAGGCACGGAGGACACCAAGAACAATAGGAGCGGAGAACATGTGTCGAGAGATTCTTCATGCCGAACGTCCGCCGCTGGCCGTTCCCGACAAATCTCAGGCCGTCCGGTTCCGAAAATACGCCGACGCCTGCGGGTGGAAGAGCAGACACCCGGCGCCGGCGAAGATCACCAAGTGCAGCAACAACTGCATCGGCGAGTGCAGCGCGCTGATCCCAATGTGGAATCCCATCCAAGCAACCAGGAGCCACCGCGCCCAGTTCGCTCCGTAGAGCAAGAACGCTCCGCCGACCACTGCAAGAAGCCTGCTGGTCCAGGCCGGGACAAGGTCAGCGAGCCCGTCTGCTTTGAGCTTGGCAATCTGTCGCGCGGCCTGCGGGGTCGCCAGAGGCCACACGTCCTTGAGGATCCCGGCCGCACCGACGGCGATGAAGAGCCAGGCGAGAAACGTGATGGCGCGTGGACGAGCCGGTCGAGGAATCACGCGGGACGCCGCGGGCGTTGCTTCGCGGAGATCGACCGGATCATCAGGCGACCCTTGCCCTTGGGGCTGATCGGCACCCGTGCCCGCGCGCGAGCCTCCATGATCAAATCGCGAACCGCGGGCTTGTCCAAATCTTTGGCCGACTCGAGCCTGATGTTGCGAACCTGCTTGCCGGATCCGCGCAGAAGGCCATTCGGATCCGGTAAGTGAGGTGCGTTCTGCAGGAAGCACACACTGATCCATCGCGGCGCGAAGACCAGCGATAGCACTGCCTCGGAGGCGCGCTCCGACGGGCAGAAGCCGACGACCAGAAAATTGTAGTTGTCGTACACCAGTTCCACGGCCCCAGGCACCAGCCGCCGCAACTTCCGTAAAGCTGTCCGTCCCTCCGCGGCGACCTCTGGAGAATACTTGCGGATGAACCCTTCGAGTTGTGTTCTCGGTGATCCTGTCGCCATCTTCAGCCGGTCAGGTTGACCGCCCACACTGCGGACCGTTGCCGCGCAGGTACTGGACCTCGACGGAGTGGTCCCAGGAAACGTCTTCAGTGGTTACGCCGAGCGCTGCAGCCAGCCGCTCACGCTGCACGGGACTCGCCGTGTAATTGCCGCTGACGATGGCTCGAACCACTTTCGCATCCAACCCCGCTGCGGCAACCAGGTCGTCCACGCTGAGACCCTTCTTCTCCAGGTAGTGGGCGATGGGTTTCATTGCTGCTATCCTACCACCGGAAGGTGGATTCAATGGAAGCAGCACAAGCAGAAGCTTTCGCCAAGGCATGGATTCTGGATTGGAACCGGCGTGATGCCGAGGCTGTCCTGGCGCACTACAGCGATGACGTGGAGTTTCGGTCTCCGCTGGCGGCCAAGCTCACCGGTGAGCCAACCGGAACTGTCCGGGGAAAACAGAATCTGCGAGAGTATTTCGGGAAGGCGCTGGCGGCTTTCCCGGGAGACATCAAAATCGAACTCCTGGACGTCTACCAAGGAGTGGACAGCCTGATGGTCCATTTCCAGGCAATCGGAAGAAGGGCCGTCGAAGTGATGGAACTCAACCAAGAGGGCAAGGTCCGCCGCGCGATTACGCTTGGCAAAATGTAAGGCCCTACGGATTCTTCAGACCCGTTGTCAGCTTGTTCCGCACTTCACGGATCACGCGCGCAGCAAGACTGTCGCGGTGCCGGGCAAGGAACTCGCGCGCGGCCGCAGGATCGCGAGCGGCCACGGCGCGGAGCGCCCAGGAAAGCGCTTTGACCACCATGTCTTCACGGTCATTTATCAGCCTGCTGCACACGGCCAACGCCCGTGGCGTATCGCCGGAGCCGCCGCGTGCTTTCACGTTTAGCGCGACAGTTGCCACCAGCGCCGCGCGACGCCACCACAAGTCTTGCGACCGCGTCCAGCGGTGAATCAGGCTGTCGGGAATCCGCCGCTCGCGCCACGCCGGTCCGGCGATAAAGAGACCAAAGCAGTCGACGGTGTCCCAACTGTGGATGCCCTTGCCCAAGCTCACCACGTCGTTGGGCGTCAGCAGGGAAGGCGCATGCTTGTGATACAGGATCAGCTCGTAGCCGATCCACCGGCACGTGTCGCTTTGATCGCGAAGGGCGAGTGCCAGGTTGACGACCTCGCGGCCGGGCACGTCTTTGAGTTTCCTGGACCATTCCCGCCGAAGGATCCTGAGCCTGGCGGTATTCGGCGCTTGGAGGCGCTGAATCTGCTGCAGGATTTCAGGCGCCGCCGTCACTGGCCGCTCGGCTTCGTGATTGATTGATCAGGGCCTGGCACTCCTGCTGGAGGACTCCAGAAACCACCTCCACCTGATGGATGTGCTTCATCTGATCAAAGATGGTCGGTTTCCGTGAGATGGCCGCGCCATACGCCGGGTTCGGCGCGCCCACCACAACGGTGCGGACGCGGGCCCAGACGATTGCGGCCGCGCACATGGGGCATGGCTCGAAGACGGTGTACAGATCGCAGCCTGCCAGATCCGCGCCCCAGTGTTTGCAGGCGTCGCGGACGGCCTGCACTTCGGAATGCGCGGTGGGATCATTCTCCGCTTCCACGGTGTTGTGGCCTGTGCCGATCACCGACCCTTCATGCACCACCACGGCGCCGTAAGGAGGGCAGCCGGTGCGGTAGGCTTCCTGAGCGATGGCGATTGCTTTGCGCATCAGTTCTTCATGCATCCCCCAATCAAAGCACAAAACCGCTCCTGTTTATGGTGAAATACCCTCCGTGATCCGGATCCTCTTTCTACTCTGTCTGGCCGCGACCCCGCTGTGGGCCGCGCTGAAAGCCGGTGTGGCCGCCGTGCCGGTGACTCCTTACGGCGAGAATCCCGACTGGCGCGGACCTGTGCAGCCGAACGGCCTGTGGGGCGACGACGCGCACAAGATCTGGCTTGCCGGCTTCGGCTCCAACCGTCCGGCCACCGGCAAACATGACGATCTGTGGGCCCGCGCGCTGGTGCTGGAATCCGGCAACACAAAGGTCGCGCTGGTGGCGCTGGACTTCATCGGCTACTACCAGGACGCCGGCTATTACGGCGTCGAGCAGGTGAAGAAGCTGCTGCGGCCCGGCTTGAACCTCGACGCGATCATCGTTGCATCGACGCACAATCACCAAGGTCCGGACACGATTGGCCTGTGGGGCACGCGCGGGCAGGATGGGAAGTACGCCGATTACCTGAAGTTCGTCGACCGCCAAATCGCGTGGGCCATCAACCAGGCTGCCGATCCGGCGAATTTGAGCGAGGTACGTGCGCGATTTTGAGCCACCAATCCCAAACTGTCGCCGTCGCTGAAGGGATTGCAGGTCCGCGGCGGCCACCGCCCGCCGGCGTTCTTCGACGATGAGTTGCGGGTGATGCAGCTCACGGTCAACAAGGGGCCGAAGAAAGATTCGGTCCTGGCCACGCTGGTGAACTGGAATACGCACCCCGAGTCGATGGAAAGCCGCAATCAGGAGTTGACCTCCGACTTTCCGCATTTCACGCGCGCGGCAGTGGAGAAGAAGTACGGCGGCACGGCAGTGTACTTTTCCGGAGCCATTGGCGCGGTGGAGATCATTGGCGACGCCGTGGCTCTCGGCGATCTGCCCTATGAGGAGATCAATGGCCGGCGGTTTCCCTTGACCGCACAGCGCCGTCCGAACGTCAGCTTTGAGCGGACTCAGGTGATCGGCGAGGCCGTGGCCCAAGGCGTTTTCGACGCCCTGGCCCGTGGATCAAACGGGCGGGTGGGCTCGATGACGGTACGTACCAAGCGCCTGACTGCGCCGGTGACCAATCCCGGGTATCTGGCGATGATCAAGGCTGGATTGTTGAATAACGCTTTCGGCGAAGCCGCCAGCCCGATGGTGAATACCACGCTCTACTATCTGAAGCTGGGTCCGGCGGAGTTTGTCACGCTGCCTGGCGAGATCTTTCCTGAACTGATCTATGGCGCGGAGCAGCATCGTCGCACCGATTGTCCCGAGGCGAACACGGGACGCCCCTACGAGCCGGCTGCCGCGCCAATGCTGAAAGCGAAATATCGTTTCTGGATCGGCCTGGCGCCGGACGAACTAGGCTACGTGGTGCCGCAGTACGACTTCCTTCCGTTTCCACCGAAAGAAATGGTGATGGGCCGCCGCGCGCCCGACCCGTGCAAAGCTAAAGGCGTGCCCGACCACTATCACGAGACCAATTCGGTGAGCTACCGGATGGGTCCGATCGTGGCATGCGGGTTGGTGGAACTGCTCAAGGGAGATCCGGGGAAATATGAAGCATGCAAGTGATGTCTTCGCGGTGTTGGTGTGCGCCGCTGCGCTGACGGCACAAGCATCGTTGCAGCCGGCGCAGAAGCCGCCCCTGCTGCCGGAGTTGACGGTCGCGGCACTGGCCGCCGAGCTGAGCGGCGAAACCGCCAAGCGCAATCTCGAATACTTGACGCGCTTGCATCGCATGCGTGGCTCGCGCGGATTCCGATCCGCCGCCGAACACGTGGCAGCACAGGCGCGGGCGTATGGTCTCCAGAACGTCGAAATCCTCCAGTTTCCTGCCGATGGCAAGACCATGTTCGGAACGCAGAAGTCGCGGATGGCCTGGGACGCGGACTTCGCCGAGCTGTGGGAGGTTCGCGACGGCAAACCCGTTGTTCGTTTGGCCAGCTTCGATGCCATGCCCATCACATTGGCTCAGGACAGCGAAAGCGCCGACGTAACCGCCGACCTAGTCGACGTAGGCGATGGAACTTCCGAGAAGGACTACGCCGGGAAAAACGTGAAAGGCAAGATCGTGCTGGCCGCGCAGCAGCCGGGTCCGGTGGCGCGATTGGCGGTCGAGAAACATGGCGCACATGGAATCGTCAGCTACGCACTGAACCAGCCCACAGCGTGGCGCGGCGACGATGACAGCCTGATCCGTTGGGGGCACCTCGAGAGCTTTTCGAAGACCAAGACGTTCGGCTTCATGGTGTCGCTGAAGACCGCCTGGGCTCTGCAGCGCCGCATGCTGGCCGGCGAGACCATCCGGCTGCACGCCAAGGTCCAGGCCGGACAGCACCCGGGCACGTACGACATCGCCACTGGAATCATCGCCGGCGCTGATCCGCAACTCAAGAATGACG
>CAYPHP010000237.1:0-6341 GCA_964410045.1 uncultured Acidobacteriota bacterium
TGCGTCCGCGCTGCTGGCCAAGGTCCCCGCGGAGCGCTTCGCGACCATGGACGCTGATTTCCAGGATCGCTGGGGAAGCATTACCGTCCACCGCGTGGACGCCAAAGGTGAGCACGAGACGGCCACTCTCATTCGGAATCAGGAAGGCAGCGTCTGGGTGCGCGTTACGGTGAAGGTGGAAGCTGATCCGCCCCACAAGCTTGTGGACCTGAACTTCGAGCGCATTCCGCGCCCCGCCGACGTTCCCGGTCCGGCGCGGCTGAGCGAGGCGCAACTGGTCGTCGCGGTCGAGAAGTATCTGGAGCAACGCTCCGCCGCCGACAAGTTTTCCGGCGCAGCCCTGATCGCCAAAGGCGGCAAGCCGATATTCGCCAAAGCCTACGGTCTGGCCGATCGCGACGCCAAGATCCCCAACAAGCCCGACACCAAGTTCGCGCTCGGTTCGATGAACAAGATGGTCACCTCCGTGGCCATCGCCCAACTGGCGCAGGCCGGCAAGCTGAAGTACACCGACACTGTCGGCCAGCTTGTGCCCGACTATCCCAACAAGGAAGTAGCCGCCAAGGTCACGGTCCACCACCTGTTGACGCACACGTCCGGGCTGGGCGACGTATTCGGTCCGGAGTTCCAGAAGACGAAGGACAACATCCGCACGGTGCGCGAGTGGTTCCCGCTGTTTGTCGACAAGCCGCTGCGCTTCGAGCCGGGCAAGAGCTGGTCCTACAGCAACGCCGGGTTCGTGGTGCTGGGCGCGATCATCGAGAAAGTTTCCGGCAAGGACTACTACACCTACGTGCGGGAGAACATCTACCGGCCGGCGGGGATGGAGATGAGCGATTCCTACGCCAAGACGGAGAAGGTCCCCAACATGGCCGAGGGCTACACGCGTATGGGCGCGCCCGATGGATCGCGCCGCAACAACGTGGACACCCGTCCGTTCCGCGGATTCCCGGCCGGCGGCGGCTATTCCACCGTCTATGACCTGCTGAAGTTTGCCGAGGCCCTGCGCAATCACAAGCTGCTGGACGCCGAGTACGCGGAGTTGATCGTCAGCGGCAAGGTTGATTCGCGGCCGGGCGCAACGCGACGCTACGCCTACGGTTTCGAAGACAATCGCACCGACGGATTCCGTTCCGTCGGCCACGGCGGCGGAGCGCCGGGCATGAACGGGATGCTGGAAATCTATTGGGATGCGCAATACACCGTGGCGGTGCTCTCGAACTACGATCCGCCGGCTGCCGGAGACGTGGCCGAATTCATCCGCGAGCGCATTCAGGTTCCGGCGCGGGCGGCCGGGCGCTGAGCCGAGAACGACGATCCAAACGCCGGCCAGAACACCACCTCACGCGGGCCGGTGAACTGATAGAGCCGCGCTGGACGGCCACCCCTGCGGCGGGCCTGGCCGTCCGGCGTGAGAATCTGTAGCGAGAGAATCTTCTTGCGGAAATTGCGCTTGTCGAGCTTGCGGCCCAGCACCACTTCGTAGGTCTGCTGCAAGTCGCTCAGGGTGAAGCGGGCCGGCAGAAACGCGAATGCCAGATTGCTGTAGGTGATCTTGTTGCGCAGCCGGGTGAGCGCGTAGCCGGCGACGGCGCGCTGCTCGGCGCGCAGCCGCGCGGACTGCTTCACGGGAAGCCAGGTCCGCTGCGGGCGGCGCGACCGCGCTTCCCGCACCAGCGCCAGGTAAGCCACAACAAAGTTTGGTTTGAATCCGAAGCTGTAAAGCTGTTCCAGGTAGGAATGGCCGGCGCGGACCTCCTGCTCCAGCAGCCGGCGAGCGGCCGCATCGAGTGGCCGGCCCCGCGGCACAGGACACGACGGCAGGCCTTTCGGTCCCACCAGCAGACGCAACTGATTCTGCTCGCGGGTCAGGATTACCAGCTCAACCAGCATGCCTTAACCTGATGGCCGCCACCGTGGTCAGTGTGGCGCCCGCGGCGGTGAGTTCGTCGAGCGCCGCGCATCCGGCTTCCGTCGTGAGTGCGGCGACGGCGTCGGTGACGATCTCCACTCGATGGCCGCGCTGGAGCAACCCGCGCGCCGCGCGAATCACGCAGATCTCGGTGACCACGCCGCAAAGCAGATAGCTTTTCGCAGCCCGTCCGGCCAAAACGCGCTCGATGGTCTGCGTCTCGAAAACATCGAGCGTCTGCTTTTCCACAATGAGCTGCGACGCCTGCTGCCAGCCCGAAGGCAGCTCGCCGGGCGTATTGGGAACTACGACGGCGTCGGCGCGCAAAGTGTCGGCAGGTTTCTTCTGTCCCAGCGTTCCGGCGATGCAATGCGGCGGCCAGGACTTGAATTCCGGATCTTGATCGGCGTGTGCATCCGCGGTTGAGATCACCGGCATGCCGAGCGCATACAGCCGCGCCAGAAAGGGAATGATGCGCTCCGCGCCCGGGACATAGAGCGCTCCCACGGGATAAAGAAAATCAATCTGGGTGTCGACGTCTACGAGGATGATGTCGTGCATCGGTCCTTGACCTTTTCGAGCAGTTGTTCGAGCGCCGCAGTCCGGCTGACCGGATAAGCCGGGGCGGCGTCGAACTGGCGATACTTCTGCGGCAGGCGGGCTAGGTTGGCGGCGGCCGTGGCGCGCGCGGCGTCGAGAGCCGGCAGCGGGGTCACCAGGCTTCCGGCGGCAAGCACCGGCCGTAGTAATTGTTCGGCGCCCACGTGAGAGTCTTCTTCCGCCCGCCCGATCAGATCGTAGTCGTAGCGCCCGTCTGCATCGCTGAAGCGGAAGACCTGCTTCTTTCCCGGCCACGTGGCTTTCTCGTCGCTGAATTTGGCGGTGTAGTGGACCTGGCCGCCACGCACCATTTCCACCAGCTTGAAGATGCCGCTCAGTCCCGGCGCATCGCGCGAGGTCACCAACTCCGTGCCCACGCCGAAGGAATCGAGCGGCGCGCCGGCATCCAGGTATTCGCGGATCTTGTACTCGTTCAGGTCGCCGCTGGCCATGATGAATGCGTCCGGATATCCGCCGTCGTCGAGAATCTTGCGGACCTGCTTGCTGAGCGCGACGATATCGCCGGAATCGAGGCGTACGCCCCGGAAGGGGCGCTTGGTGCGGACCGCCGTTCGCGCGCCTTCAATGGCATCGTAGGTGTCCAGCAGCAGAACGGTCTTATCGCCGAAGACGTCGAGGAAAGCGTGAAAGGCCTGCTGTTCTTCGGCGAAGGCCATGGTCCAGGAATGCGCAGCTGTGCCGAAGGTTGGAATTCCGAATTCCTTGCCGGCCAGCGTGTTCGACGTGCCGGTGCATCCCGCGAGGTACGCGGCCCGCGCGGCCAGCAGTCCGGCTTGCGGGCCATGCGCGCGGCGGCTGCCGAATTCGATCACCCGGCGTCCTTGCGCTGCTTCCACGACGCGCGCGGCCTTGGTGGCCACCATGGTCTGGAACGTCAGCATGGAGAGCAGGTAGGTCTCGACGATCTGGGCCACCACTACCGGGGCAGTCAGGCGCAGGATCGGTTCTTCGGCGAAGACCACGGTGCCTTCGGGCACGGCCCACACGTCGCCGGTGAAGCGCAGTCCGGCGAGATAGTCGAAGAATGCCGGAGCCACAGCGTCGAACATCGGATGGCGGCGCAGGAAGTCGATATCCGCGGCGGTGAAGGAAAAATTCCGCAGGAACTCAACGGCCTGTTCAAGGCCCGCGGCCAGCAGGAAGGAGCGGTTTTCCGGCAACCGGCGCACGCTCAGCTCAAACGTGGCCGCCTCATCGGCCTTGCCGTGGGCAAAGTACGCCGCAGCCATGGTCAGTTCGTAGAGATCGGTGAGCAGCGGTCCATCGGCTGTCAGGGGGCGGTCCATTAGTGTGTAGGATACACTATCTGCCCGGGTCATTGACTTTCAAGATCTGCATTGCTATATCGGAATCAGATGCATAGGGGCAGCACAACTGGGACGCTGGGGCTAGTCCTGTCCTTCGCAGTCCTCCTGGCCAACGGGCAAGGGATCATTACCACCGTTGCCGGCGGCGGCGGATTCTTTCGCGGCGATGGCGATGCGGCGGTACGGGCGCTTCTCGGAGACGTTCGGGATGTCGCCGTCGACCGCGCGGGCAACGTCTACGCTTGCGACTACGATCACCACCTGGTCGTGAAGATCGCTCCGGACGGCATTCTCACCGTCGTGGCAGGTAACGGGATCGGCGGATACTCGGGCGACGGCGGTCCGGCAACCCAGGCCTCGCTCAACAAGCCACAGGGAGTGGCGGTGGATGCCGCCGGCAACCTCTATATTGCCGATACGAACAATGGCCGGATTCGCAAGGTCACCGCGGGCACGATCACTACGATCGCCGGAAATGGCAGTTTTGTATTCTCCGGCGATGGCGGACCGGCGCTGGACGCTGGGTTCAGGGGTATCCGCGGCTTAGCCCTGGATAACGCCGGGAACCTCTACCTAGCGGATAGCGGGTCCTTTCGCATTCGGAAAATCGATGGTCAGGGCATCGTCACCACTGTAGCCGGAAGTGGGCCCATCGGTCTGACCGGGGCTTACTCGGGTGACGGCGGCCCCGCCACCAGCGCGCGGCTCTCGAGCCCGACGGACGTGGCCATGGATGGGAGTGGGAACCTCATCATTGCAGACAACGAGAACCGGCGGATTCGCAAAGTCACGCCCAGCGGGATCATCACCACGATCGCCGGAAATGGACAATGCTGCAATTTCCCAGAAGGCGCTGTGGCCACCACAGCCGCCTTGCAGTTGCCCCAAGCGGTCGCTGTGGACAACGCCGGAAACATTTATTTCCCTGACTACGCGAATTGCATCCGCAAGGTTAGTCCTGATGGGTTCATCACGACCGTGGCTGGAACCATTCCGGCTTTCTCGGGAGACGGCGGTCCCGCCACCAGCGCCGCTCTGCTTGGTCCTCTAGGAATAGCCGTGGATCTCGCCGGCAACATCTACATAGCCGATAGCGGCAACAACCGGATTCGCAGAATCACCGCAGGGACGATCACTACCTTCGCAGGGCTGGGGCCGCAAAGCTCCGGCGACGGCGGGCCGGCGACCAGCGCCGCGCTCAGCCGCCCGAGGGGTTTAGCCTTCGACAGCGCCGGGAATCTGTACATCTCCGAGCGGCGGAATCATCGAATCCGCAAAGTAAGTCCGAACGGCGTCATCGTGACTGTGGCGGGCAACGGCATCGCAGGCTTTACCGGCGATGGTGGCCTTGCGCCCTCCGCAGCACTCAATCAGCCGCAGGGGATCGCCTTTGACGCCTCCGGGAATCTGTACATCGCCGACCAAGGCAATCAACGGGTCCGGCGAGTCACACCCGCCGGCATCATCTCCACAGTCGCGGGACCGGGACCTTCGAGCTGCCCAATAGATGTCGAGGTTGACGCTGCGGGGAATCTGTACATCGCCCACTCCCTTAACTGCATTTCCAGGATTCAAAGGCTCGACACCACCGGCATCATGACGACCATTGCCGGCAACGGTACGGACGGCTTTTCCGGCGACGGAGGCCCAGCCATCGCCGCGTCGTTGTCGCAGTCCAATGGGATCGCCCTCGACCGCGCGGGAAATCTTTACATCGCGGATGCCGGTTTGGCGAATCGGGTTCGCAAGGTGACACCGGCTGGTATCATCAGCTCAATCTCCACCGAAATCTTCGGCTTGCGGGATGTGGTGGTGGATGCGGCGGGCAACGTGTATGCAGCCGCATACGAAGTGTATAAGGCCGATACCGGCGGAACTCTCACGCCGCTAACGAAATCTTTCGGGTTTGCCGGAGACGGAGGGCTGGCTGTCGATGCCTTGCTGAGTGGGCCTTCCGGGATCGCCCTCGACGCGGTCGGGAACCTGTACATCGCCGATACGGACAACGACCGGGTCCGCAGGATTCTGGTTGCTTCGCCGACGTTTTCCGTAAGTCCGACAAGCTTGAGTTTCACCGCTACTGCGGGATCGCCCCCATCCGCGGCGCAACAGGTCACAGTCTCGAGCATCATTGCCGGCGTGGCGTGGACTGCGACGGCCAGTACCACGAGTGGCGGCAACTGGTTGAGTGTCTCCCCCGCCGCTGGGTCGACGACCGGGACCTTTGCCGTGACCGTGGATGCCACGACCCTAACGCCGGGAAGTTATCAAGGCACGATCACCGTCACTGCGCCGCTCGCTACGCCGCCGACGCAGACGATTCCAGTAACGCTGACCGTCACAACGGCTGTGCCTGCGCAGCTCTTTGTGAACTCCACGTCGCTGACGTTCCAGACTCTGCAAGGGTCCGGCAATCCCGCCGCGCAAATCCTGCGCATCGGCAACGCGGGCAGCGGCACGCTCTCCTGGACCGCGCAGGCGTCCACCCAGAGCGGCGGCAC
>CAYPHP010000238.1:0-6339 GCA_964410045.1 uncultured Acidobacteriota bacterium
TCGCGATCGTCGGGCTGCTTTTCCAGGACCATCGCGTACTGGGCGATGGACTCGCGATACTTCTTGTCCCAACTGAGCACCCGAGCCAGACCCATGCGTAATTCTTTGTCGTCCGGCCGGGCCTTCAGCAGCGTCTGATAGTTGGTGACCGACTCGGAATACTGGCCGCTCCAGCTTAGGATCTTGGCCAGCTCGATGCGGGCATCGGCGTCATCGGGCTTGTCTTTCAGGTGCGCCCGGTAGATCTCCACAGCCGGGTTCCACTGCTTGTTCCACCCGTAGTACTTGGCCAGCGCCAGGCGATCCGCTTCGGTGGCCGCGCCGGTCTTCAACAAAGCTTCGTAGCTGCGGATGGCTTCCGGAAACTGCCGGTTGCCTTGATACAGCTCGCCCAATTGGCGCAGCAGTTCAGGATTGGTGGGTTGAAGCTGGAGCCTCCCAACGGTTTCCGCAATTCGTTGCTGGACGTCCACGACGGCGGGAGCGGCGACGGCGCGCTGGCGCTCGGCCTCGTCGAGCAGCTTGGCGAAGGTCTGCACGTCAGTGGAATCCGGGCTTGCGGTGCGCACCGCTTCGAGCGACTGGCGCGCTCCGGACAATTGTCCCTGCCACAGCAGCACGTAGCCCTTTCCCAAGGCCACTTCAAGGTTGCCGGGGTAGCGTTCCAGCAGGCGGTCGTACATTTCCAGGCTCACGGCGTGTTGCCCGTTCCAGGCATGCGACTTGGCTAACGCGATCTGCGCGGGCAGGTTGGACGGATCATCGGCCACCACACGACCGTATTCGACGATGGCGGCGGCAAGGTCTCCAGACCAGGCCAGGGCGTTGCCCAGGTCAAAGCGGGCTTGCGGGAACTTCGGATCCTTGCTGAGCACAGCGCGGAATTCAGCAATCGCTTCAGGGTATCGCTTCGACCAACTATAGGTCCGGGCCAGGCCGCTGCGTGCCTCCAGGTTGTCCGGCTCGTCCCGCAGGATCTCCTGATAGGCTGCGGTGGCCTCAGGATACTTGGCAGCCCAGGCCAGTTGCTGGGCGGCGCCCAGGCGCTTGGCCAGTTGCGCAGCCTGCGATTCTGCTTGCGGGGCGGCCGGCACCGCGACTGCCGCAGTTGGTGTAGGCGGCGCGACCGGCTGCTTCTCGGCAGCAGCCAGCGCCTTATCCAACTCCAACGCCTCGGCGCTCTTGCGATCCCTGGCCGGCAGTGCACTCAGCGCCTGGCGCGCCTTCTCCCGTTCACCCTTCGCCAGCAACGCTTGGGATTTGCCCAGCAACGCATCCTTATCCCTGGGACGACGTGCCAGGACGCGGTCGTAGATCACCAGCGCTTCATCCACTTTGCCCTGCCACGACAGCACCCGGGCCAGGGTGACCTGGGCCTCATAGTTCGAAGGATTATTTCGGACCACGGCCTGCAGTTGGGTGGCTGCTTCCGGCAGTTGGCCGGCCCAGCCCAAAACGCGCCCCAGTTCCAGCCGGATCTCCATGCGCGTGGGTTCAGCCGCCGCCATCCGGCGGTAAATGGCGATCGACTCGGCGTAGTTGCGAGTCCAACTGTACACCCGCGCCAACCCCAGCATGGCGTCACTACTCTTGGGGTTGGCCTTGAGGACCTTCTGATACTCGCCGCGAGCTTCCACCAACCTGCCATTCCAACTGAGGATCTGCGCGAAATCCAAACGCGCAGCTTCGTCGTTGGGCAGGACGCTCAACAACTGGCGGAGGTGCTGCAGACAACTGGCGTAGTCGCCGGTCCCCTTGTAGTAAAGATAGATCGGCCGCAGCGCTCGCGCTTCCCGGGGATGTTCCTTGATGATCTCGCGGTAGACGAAGATGCCGGCATCCACTTCCCCTCGGGTCATCAGCGACTGCGCGTCATTGAGGCGGTTCTCCAGATCGCGCGGCGTGGATTTGGCTACCTGTGCCGCGAGAGACGCGCCACTCAAGACCAGCAGCAGCGCCACGGTCACCCCGGTCTGTTGGCGGATTCCCACTCCAAGACCATTATAGCTGCGCACACGGCCTCCGGCTGACATTAGCGGTTACCACGGCGTTTCTGCGGCGCAGTGGCGGCCGTCACGCGCTCGACGCCGGCATGGGCGGCTTCGTTCCGGGGATCGGTCTGCAAGACCATGTTATAGGCGTTGAGCGCCTCCAGGTATTGCTTGGTTCGAAACAGGGCGTCGGCCAATTCCAGGCGGGCCTCGGTGTCCCCGGCGCGCCGGTCCAGGTAAGCCCAATACCACTTGATGGCGTCCTGGTCTTTGCCGCTTTCGACCGCCATCTTCGCCAGTTCCCGCCAATGCATAGGATGGTCTGGATGCTCCTTGGTGAGCTGAAGCATGGTGCGGACCGCGTCGTTCCAGCGATTTCTCTGCAAATAGGCGCGGGCAACCTCCACCTGCAGGGACTCGCTCTTCTGGAACTGCAAGGAAATCAGCCAATACTGAATGGCGCGCGCCAGGTCCGGACGTTGCCCCTTGGCGAAACACCAGCCGAGCTTTTCCAGGAGTTCGGCGTCCTCCGGAAAGCGGCTTCGCACCCGCAGGTAGAGCGTCCGGGCTTCGTCGAAGCGGAATTCGTCGTAGAGACGATCCGCTTCCGCGCGCAATTCGTGGGCTTCTTTTTGGGCGTTGGCCGGGGCGGTCGCGAAGCCGGCGGCGTTCGGCGCCGCGAGGCAACCGAGCACCATGCAAAGGACGGCCTGCCCAACCGGTCGGATCATCACGGGTTTCTCAGATCGCGGAAAGCACGCTGGACGATGGCTGCGCTGGCCTTCAATCGTCCCATGGCCGCCAGGCCGTTCCAGTCCTTCCACGAATAAGTGAGCGCGCCGGTAAACACGCCGCGGGAATCAGCCGCCGGGAAGAAATCGACCGCATGCACGGGCGCCGAAGGGAAACGGGAGAAGTCCATGCCGCCCCCCGGAACAATGGAAACGGCGAAGAGCCCGATTCCCTCGGTCGTGGCGCTCAGCACTTCCGCTCCGGTCCCGGTCCCGGCGTAGACCTGGCGGCTGGATGGATCGGTGACGAAGAGCATCCCCCAAGGGATACGAAAGATGAGCGAGTTGCTGGCGTAATCGGCGGACCAGGTGGCCAGCGAGTCGTAATCGGCGGACCCGCGGTCCAGGGGGCCGAAGCGCATGGGACTGCGGCTGTAGCGGCGGGGCGGAAACTGCGCGCCATCCCGGCTGAAACGCATGCGGTTGGTTTCTACGGTCATCTCCTGGAAGCCCGACCAGTCGCTGACCTTGGGCGAGTAGTTGCCGCGGATCTCCAGATGCGTGCGATTCGGCACGCCCTCGATGGGGGCCATCCAATAAGGATTGTAGTTGGAGGCCACCAGCAGCCGGGCGCCTTCGGCTCCTGCATGGAGAAGGAAATTGAAACCGGATGGAAACCGCAAGTGCGGAAACACCACTGGCATCAGGCGGCTGCCGTACTGATCCGGACGCGTGCTGATGCCGATGAGAAAGTTGGTTCGATCAAGCTGGGGAAGGCCGTTGGCCCCTCGCGGCAGGTTCTGCACCACCAGGCGCAGATACAGGAACATCTCATCGGAACTTACGGCCAGACTGCGCAACGTGCGCTGCGGGTCCGCGCCATCGCCGCGCGGGCGGGCCGGCGGCGTGGACTTGGCGTACATCGGCTTGACCGCGCCCCAGGCCGCCAGGTCCTCGGAAAACAGGCGATGCTGTTGCGGCTCATACGACCACAGGCCGAAGTTCTCCTCGGGATCGAGAATGTTGTTCCACATGGCCCGGCGGTCAAAGGGAACGTCGAACGGCGCGGTCAGCCAGTTGGTCTTGAACCATTCATCCTGCCACTCGAAGATGACGCCGCCGGCGCAGCCGGCATCGGCGATGTTCGCGGTCATGCGTGCCAGCATTTCCCCTTGCTGCCGCTCGGTCAGCCCGCCGTGGTTCCAGCCCTGCGGATGGAAGTGGGAAACGCCGATGCTGGTGCCCATCCCGTATTCGGCGATTAGCAACGGCATGTTGGAATAGTGCTTCTTCAACGCCTGCAGATAGCCGAGATAACTGTTGCCGCCGATGTGGTCGCGGACCGCCAGCAGGCCCGGCTCAAAGAGCAGGAAATCCGGGTAGAAAGGATAGACGTGGTAGGAAGAGAACAGCCCGGCTTCGAAACCGGATGCCGGGCGGATCTTCGCATCGTCCAGAGTTGCCTCATCGTTGTTGTCCACTTTGGCGGGAAGCGGCCCGAGCCGTTCGCCCAACTTCCGGCGGAAGGCCTGCTCCTCCGCCAGGGTGGCTTCCGTAGGATGGCTCAACGGATCGAGCGGCGGCCAGTTGACCACTGAGAGCGGCCGCTGCGCGTTGTACTTGTCCAGCTCATAGCCGGCGGCGTAGTCCATGATCCGTGCCAGCCACACTTCCGACGGGCTGCCTTGCGGAATCGAAACATACTTCCCGTTGAAACTGGTGTGCAGCGAATTCCAGTTGTTGTTCGCCAGGACCAGGTGCGGTTCCAGTTCGCGGCCCACCAGCAGACCCAGCACGTAATCGGAGACGTCTTCCACATACATTCCGCCGGCATGGCCCCGCCGCAAGGGCAGGTCCCCTTGGCCGTGGATCAGGTCGATGGCCCGGGCAACTTCCAGGCGCGACTCCCGTTCCACCGTCTGGTCGTAGAAGTTCTCATCATCGCCGGCCGGCAGCCAGATCTCCTGGAGCAGGTAAAGCTTGGACAGTCCCGGAGTCTCATTGTGCCGCTTGAGCGCGCGGTAGAAGGCCGGCGGGAGAACGGTATAGACGCGCAGGGTGTTGGCGCCCAGCTCCGCGATGTTGCGCAGCCACAGGGCGTAAATGCGCATGGAGTTGGGGGCGCCGCCGGCAAACGATCCGGGCATCGCCGGTCCGATGTTCACGCCCTTGACGTAGAAGTTTTCCCAGTTGTTCTGGTTGCGGATCTGCAGGTACTGGCCCGAGGCACGGAAGAGGACGCGCTTATCCCCCGACTTTTTCAGAGGGGGCAAACCGTCTGGCGCTGTCTCGTTGGTTTCCGCGATGCCGAACATGTCCTCGATGTTCTGGCGCGCCAGCTCCGAGTATTGCGCGTCATTCAGCAGACCCTTGAAGAGCTTCTGGGCCTCGACGTTCTTTCCGCCCTGACGCAAGGCCACTGCCGCCGCCAAAGCGAAGTCCCGGTTGCTGGGATCGAGTTGCAGCAAGGCGCGGGCGCCCTCGACGGGCACCTCCCCTTGTCCGGTTTCCAGGGCCACGTAGGCCAGCCCTAACTTCGGCTCAACCAGACTGGGATCCAAACGGGCCGCGCGGGAGAAGTTTTCGCGCGCCGGGCCGAACTGGCGCAGCTTCAGGAAATTCCAGCCACGCAGGACCAGGATGGCGGTGGAGTTGGGCTCGATCTGGTAAGCCTTTTCCAGTTCCTCGAGCGACAACTGATAACGGCGGTCCTTATAGAGCGCCAGCCCGCGCTCATAGAGCGGCCGGCTCTGGGGTTTGATGCGGGCCTCGTAATAGGTGAGCACCACCAGAATCGCCACCATCGCCAGGTAGACGCGGTTGATCTTCATGACGTCTGCACTTCCGTGACGGTGTGGCGCACCACCTCCCACTCCTTCTTCCCTTTCAGGTATTGCCACATGGCTTGCACCCGGAAGAAGGCGGTCATCTGGCGGTAGCCGAGGTTCTCCAGCGCCGCGTAAATCAGCAGTTTGATCAGGTCGCCCATCCGCGGATAGCGGCGATAGGTGATCTCGGCCAACAGGATGCCGCCCACGGAAAGCAGTGCACCATAGACCGCGGCCAGCAGGATGAACAGCATGAAAATCGAAAAAGGAGTGATGCCTAAGAAGAAGCCGAAGGGAATAACCACGTACCCCATGAACTCGACGGCGCACCCAAAGGCCTCGACAAAGGTGTGGAACGGAAGGCTCAGCATGCCCAGCAGCTTGTATTTGGGATTGAACAACATCTCGTGATGCTTCATCACGGTCTGGAACAACCCCAGTTGCCAGCGGCGCCGCTGGCGGGCCAGCAGGTTGACGGTGTGAGGGGCCACCGTCCAGCACACCGGGTCGGTGGTGAAGGCGATCCGGTATTTGCGCTTCTTCTCGCACATCAACCGGTGCAGACAGAGGATCACGTCGGCGTCCTCGGTCACCGTGTCGCTGTGGAATCCGCCGGCTTCAATCAATGACTCGGTGTGGAAGATACAGAATGCGCCGGAGGCGACGAAACTGGCCCCCATCATGCTCCAGCCGGGACGCCCATACTGGAAGCTGCGCAAGTACTCCACAATCTGGAACAATTCGATGGGCCGGCTGGGCAGGCGGATGTCGGAGACCTGGCCGTCTTTC
>CAYPHP010000239.1:0-6331 GCA_964410045.1 uncultured Acidobacteriota bacterium
TTTCACGGCTGGCAGGTGCAGCCCAATCAGCCGACGATCCAGGCGGAAGTGATGCGTGCAGTCGAAGAGGTAACCGGCGTGCGTACTCACGTGGACGCGAGCGGGCGCACCGATGCCGGAGTTCACGCTCTCGCCCAGGTCGCCAGCTTCCATACCGAAGCGCGCATTCCCTGCGAGAACCTGGTCAAGGCGCTCAACCGTCTGCTTCCGCCGAGCATCCGCATCCTGGCCGCCGAGGACGTGGCCGACGGCTTCCACGCCCGCTTCCAGGCCAAAGCCAAGACCTACCGCTACCGGATCTACCGTGGCGAGATCTGCCTTCCGCATCTCTGGCCGCAGGTGCATCAGTATCCTTACCCGCTCGACGTCGAGGCCATGCGCCGGGCTGCCGCTCTCTTTGCGGGTGAGCATGACTTCACCTCGTTCGCCGCCACCCAGGAACTGCCGGAAGGCTCGCGGGTCAGGACGGTCTACTCGTCGGAACTCGTGGAGCAGGACCAAGAACTGGTGTATACCGTGCGCGGCAGCGGATTCCTGCATCACATGGTCCGCAACATCGTGGGCACCCTGCTGGAGATCGGCAAAGGCAATGTGCAACCGGAAGATGTGCCCCGGATCATCGAGGCGCGCGATCGTACCGCTGCGGGACCGACAGCTCCGGCAAAGGGGTTGTGGCTTGTCAGCGTGGAATACTAAGGTAATGTAGTACGCGACCATGGCAGCCCTGTCCATTCCTCAGGCAACGGTGCAATCGCTGAACCCAGCGACCGGCGAGTTGCTCGGCGAGTTCCCTTGCGCCGACCGAACACAGGTGCACGCCGCTGTCGCCGCGGCACGCCAAGCGCAGCCGTCGTGGGCCGCGCGGCCGGTTGCCGAGCGGGCCGCCATCCTCGACCGCTTTCGCCAGGAACTGCTGGCGGTCCGCCAGGAAGTGGCCGAACTGATCACTCGCGAGTGCGGCAAGCCGCTCACCGAGTCGCTGGTCACCGAGTTGATGGTCACGCTGGATACCGCGGGCTACTTCGTGCGCAATGCCGTCAACTTCCTCAGCCCCGAGCGGGTTCCCCACGGGAACCTGGTGGGCAAGAGTAAAGTCAGCCACCTGCTATTCGAGCCTCTCGGCGTGATCGGCATCATTTCTCCGTGGAACTATCCGTTGAGCACGCCGGCCACGGAGGTGATTCCCGCGTTGGTGGCCGGGAACGCCGTAGTGCTGAAGCCCTCCGAGTTCACCACGCTGTGCGCGCTGAAGCTGAAAGAAGTCTTCGACCGCGCCGGGCTTCCGGCCGGATTGCTGCAAGTCCTACCCGGCGACGGCGCGACTGGCGCAGCCTTGTGTACGGCGGGCGTGGATAAGATCGTGTTTACCGGCAGCGTGGCCACCGGCAAGCGCGTGGCCGCCGCGGCCGCGGAGCGCCTGATGCCGGTGCTTCTGGAGTTGGGCGGCAAGGATCCCTTCGTGGTTCTGGACGACGCCAATCCGGAGGTGGCCGCCTCCGGCGCGCTCTGGGCCGGACTGATGAACTGCGGACAGACCTGCATTTCCGCCGAACGCTTCTACGTCCACAAAAGCATCGTCAAGCCGTTCCTGGATACTTTGGTGGCCAAGTGCCGCCAACTCAAGCTCGGCAACGGACTCGACCCCGACGTGGAGATCGGCCCGATGATTCGCGAGCGCCAGGTACGCATCGTCGAAGAACAAGTGGCCGATGCCGTAGCTCACGGCGCAACCGTGCTCACCGGAGGAAAGCGCAGTTCCCTCGGAGCGAACTTCTATGAACCGACGGTCCTGACCGGCGTGACTCACGCCATGCGCGTGATGCGCGAGGAAACCTTCGGACCGGTGCTGCCGGTGATCGAAATCGGCGACGACGAGGAAGCCATCCGACTGGCCAACGACAGTGAGTTCGGCCTGGCCGCCAGCGTCTGGACCCGGGATCGGGCCCGCGGCCGGGGAGTCGCAGCGCGCTTAGAAGCCGGCACGGTGATGATCAACGACGCCCTGAGCTACTACGGCCTGTGCGAAGCCCCGCATGGAGGGGTCAAGTCCAGCGGGCTGGGGCGCTCGCACGGACGGTTTGGTCTGCGGGAGATGGTTCGCATAAAATATCTGGACGAAGACCTGCTGGGCGGCCGGCCCAAACCCTGGTGGTTTGGCTACGATGGCGCCCAGTTGGCCAACTTCGACAATTTCCTGCGGATGTCCTTTGGCGGCGTCGCGGGAAAGCTGGCCGGGCTGCCCGGCGCGGTGAAGAGCTTGTTGCACAAAAAGTTTTAGGAGGTGTTTCGTGGCGGTCAAGCCCCGTGGTGCAGTGGCCGAGGGAGCTGCTCCCGTTTCCGAAGTGGTGGCCACTTTGTCGGACGGCAAGAAGGTCAAGCGGCGCATCCTGTTCATGCGCGCCTGTAATGAAAGAGACGAGAAGGGCAAACTCTGCTGCGGGCATCTGAAACGCTGGTCCGACGTTAGCCAGGAATTGAAAAGCAAGTTCGGTCCAGACGTTGAAGTCTACCGTTGCGAGCACTGCAAGACGCTTTACCTGCCGGCCGAAGGCGAGCCGGCTCGCACCAGGCACCAGAGCTTCTAGTGTTGCGGTACCAACGCTTCATTACAGCGCCAGGGTTCTTGGCCACCGAGACGCCGAGGCGGATAAACCTGGGATTGGCTTCCTTTTCCGGCTCGGTGCTCTCTGTGCCTCGGTGACTGATCTCATCTTGCATGGTCACGACGTCAGGGAAACGGCTAGCTTTCCCGGAAAGCATTCGGGAAATGCTGGATGCCATCAGGGTAGACGCTCACCACGTCATATCGCCAGCAGAGCTGGGCGCGGCGTTGCCGGGCCCGATAAGCGCGCGCCAACCGGATGAGCGTGCGCTTCTTCTGCCAGTTGACCGCTGACTCGGCAGTTCGCACATCACTCGACCGCCGCGTCTTCACTTCCACGAAGACCAGCGTCTCCTGATCCCACGCAATGATGTCCAGATCGCCTTTGACGCCGGGACATTTGAAATTGCGGGCGAGCACTTTCATCCCTTGCTTGCGCAGGAACTCGGCCGCCGCGTCCTCACCCCACGCTCCGAAGGCCAGGTGCTCGGCTGCCGGCGGCGAACCCGCCTTGAACCGTCGCAGCCATTCCAGAATCCGCAATTATCTTCCTTGACCGTTGCTTCCCGCGACATGCCGCACCCGCGTTACCGTGCGCAGACGCAGGTTCAGCTTTCCGAGGTACTCGGCCAAGCGCTCCAGGCGTTCCCGCTCGGACCGCAGCGGCAACAGCGTCTGCTTGAAGTCCAGCTCAATCGGCAACGGACCAGCCAGGGCGAACGACAAGCAAGGCGATTCAGGATCGGGCTGCAGGCGTCCACGCGCCGCCGGGTCGGCGATCATGTAGCTCAATGCCTCCTGGTGTAGAGCCATCACCCGCGTACGCAGGTCCTCGGAGATATCCGATTCCTCGTCCAGAAAGAACTGTGCCGCTGCCTGCATGTAGCTCTTGGCGTCGTCCAGGAACAGGACCTCGAAGCGGCGCTCACCGGTGGTCTCGATGTCCAGGCGTCCATCGTCATAGCGCTTGACCACGTTGGTGATGGACGCGGTACAGCCTACGTTCCCGATGGCGTTGTCCTTGTGCAGCACCACGCCGAACTCGGTCTTCGCCTCCAGGCATTCCCCGATCATTTCCTTGTAGCGGTCCTCAAAGATGTGCAGAGGAAGCGGCTGGCCCGGGAACAGGACCACTTCCAGCGGGAACAGCGGGATGAGCAATCCGTCCACGGAAGGATTATATGGCGTCGAGGGCTTGCTGAATCTCGGACTGGGCGTGCTGATCGCCGACGCGGGCCGCCGCTTCCAGCCCCCGGCGATAGAGGGAGCGGGCGTCGTCGATCCGGCCCAGTTTCTCGAGGGCCCGGCCGCCGTGGAAATATCCGTAGCAGTAATTGGGATGGTCGGCGAGCAGGCGGTCGAACTGGGCGGCGGCTTCCTCCAGTCGCCCCAGGTTGGCCAGTTCCTGCGCCAGTCCATAGCTGGCCAACTGGTTCTTCGGATCGAGCGCCAGCATCTCTTGGAGCTTTTCAAGTCTCGTCATATCGGCTGCTGCTATCATAGCGCGGTGGCCTGCCCTTTCTTCTACGCCACACATCGCCACAGCAACTGGATGTCGCAGCGGCCCGTGCCGCTGGGCGACTTCTACCGGGGCGAGTGCCGCTCGCAGACCGACCCCTACATTCCGGATGACGAGCGCCTGTTCTTGTGCAACCTGGGCTATGCCCGCGAGGAATGTCCGCGCTTTCCGGCGGAATCGCGAGCCGACCAGACACGATTCGCCATTGCCGAGAACACGCCGTTCCGCTTGATGATCCGCGTAGTGCAGGAAAGCGCTTACCGCCCGCTGGCCAGCCTTACACTGGAGTTTGATCTTGAACGGCAGGTGTGGACGGCGTCGCATAGCGACCCGATGATCCAGCGCCAGGCCGAGGCTTACGTGGAAGCTTATCTCCGTCGCGGTCCGATGGAACTGAGGAAAGAAGCTCATGGCTGAAGGCAAACCAGTTCGCGAGTCGCAAACAGAAATGACGGAAATCGTCCTGCCCAACGACACCAATCCGCTAGGCGGGATGTTGGGCGGGCGGCTGATGCACTTGATGGACATCGCCGCGGCCATTGCCGGGCATCGACACTCCCGCAGCTACATGGTCACCGCGTCGGTGGACCACCTGGACTTCCGCCATCCCATCCGTATGGGTCACATTGTGGTCCTGAAGTCTTCCGTCAACCGGGTGTGGAACACCTCCATGGAGATCGGGGTGAAGGTGTTCGCTGACAACATCCTGACCGCCGAGCGCCGCCACTGCTGCTCGGCTTACCTGACTTTTGTGGCCCTCGATGAACAGGGGAACAAGAGGCCGGTGCCCCAGGTGATTCCGGAGACGGAAGAAGAGCTGCGCCGCTACCGGCAGGCCGAAGAACGCCGTCAAGGCCGTCTGGCCCATCGCGCCCGGGAAAAGTAACTGCGGCGCTGAAAATCCCGCTTTTTTGTGCGTATAACTTCTTTGTATTCAACTCCGCACGTCGTTTGACCTTGACAATTCCACTCAAACAAACGACTATGTAAGTGACTGAGCACACCTACTCACTCTTCGAGTGGCCTGAACTAAGTCAGGTCATCTGAATACATCCTCTTAGACCATAGACCGCCTCGAAACGACTGAGGGGCTCTGATGGTTGCCCGAAGTAAGAAGCCTTGGTGCATGAAGCGGGAGTGGTCCGTCCGCACGGCTTCGGGATCTCACGAAAAGGGAGTATGCCCATGTTTACGAACATCATGAAGTCCGTGGCGATTGCCGCGCTGTTGTTGGCCCTGCTGTGGCGCCCGTCCGCGGGTTATGAGCTGGTGTTGCAGGTGGTCATCTCGATCAGTGCCGCGATGGTCATGCTACAGGCCGCCTTCTCCGGCCGGTTCGCGGCAGCGGGAACCTTCCTGGCCATGGCCGTGCTCTTCAATCCGGTTGTGCCCGTGACGTTCTCCGACAGCACGGCGCGCTGGGTGAATTTCGGATGCGTGATGATGTTCGCGCTTTCCCTGGTGCTGGTCAGCGCCGGCAAGCCCAGACTCTCCATCCCGTCCATCACGGATCGGACTCCGGGAAGTGAATCGTTATAGACTGATCGGGTCGAGTACAAGGAAGGAAGGACAAGCATTGTTTCCACTTAGCGCGCGGGCAAAGAAGTTAGCTGCCGCCGAAGCCGCGGACAGTTCCGGGCACCACAAGTTGGACGGCAAGCTCAAGAACATGGTCCTTCAATACCTCGGCTTTTCGGTGGTTGCCGGCGGCCGCGAGTACAGCTTTCGGGTGCGCATTCCGGAGGGCATTGACCGCGATTTCACCATCGCCGTGGCCAACGCAGGCTTCTTGACCGGCGGACTGAAGTATCAGGAAGGTCCGGACGTTTGCTACCGCAAGCTGCTTCACGCGTTAGTCGGCGAGTTGACCGGATCCCCGGCCCTCCCCTGGCAACAACTCTCCGAGTCCGAAGTGGTGGACTACAAGTCGATCGGACCCAATAAAGCTCAGAAGCGCAGCGAGGAACAGCGAGTTGCGGCTCGCCAGCGTTTCCGCGAGCGTCTGCAAATGAGTTGAGGGTCGTCAGGTTCATCAGTTTGCTTTGAAACCCCGTTGGGGCGGGCGTCCGCCCGCGCGGGACGTTCACGTCCCGCAAGAGCCGGCCCTGAAGGGGGCCGCCCCACAAGTCAGTTGGCCGGTTGAATCGGCCCTCCAGTCGTGACATGATTAGGAAGTACGCGCCCGTAGCTCAGTCTGGATAGAGCGCTTG
>CAYPHP010000240.1:0-2237 GCA_964410045.1 uncultured Acidobacteriota bacterium
GGTTGATGCGTTTCCCAATCGACCGTGCCCCCAGCCAGCGTTGGTTCGAAGCGGGCCCGCGGCAGCCAGGTAGGATTCTCATAAACTTTCCACAAGCGATCGGAATAAACCGCTCCCGGGTCCGTTGCGCCCGCAGGGCGAACGATGTAACGGACATTTAATTGATCGAGCGATCCCGGCATGCCGTGCAGAAATGCAGCGTAATTCTTGAGCACTGTCGCAGACATACCTGCCGTTGTGTAAACGCCATAAAGGTCGCCGATGCTGGGCTGGTTGTCGGCCGCAAAGTGGACCCGGAACAAGCCCGGTTGCCGCCGGAGCCATTCCGCCACCGGACGGCTGTCGAGCAGGATCTGGAAATGATTCCGGCCCTGGCGCTGCTCTTCGAGGGAGTTGCGTATGGTCCACTGGAACGCGCTCAGATCGCAGAGCAGTACTCCGGCCAGCAGTATCTGGCGTCCTGCAGTAGGCGGCCGGAAGAGCAGCAGAGCCAGCACGCCACAACTGGCGAGCACAAACAGGAACGACGCGTAGGACCACTCATTCACCTGCAACTGTCCGTAGGACGCCGGGAGCAACAGAACCGCGGCGGCGGCTAGGGCGAGAATCTTCAGCGTCTTGGCGATCACCGGCAGGTGCGGTCGTAGCGACGCCCGCTGGTAGAGCACCGTCTCCAGGCCGAATCCGGCCAGCAGCGCCATCGCAAAATGCGTCAGGTAGATGAAGCGCGCGCTTTCCCGAGCCATCCACAGGTACGGGAGCAGGGCATAGGCCAAGCCGTGCAGCAGGGAATACGCGCCCAAGGTGTAAAAGAAGGCCAGGCCGCCAAGCACGGTGAGGAAGCGCACCCAGGGCCGCTCCCAATTCCGCCAGACGCCGGCGATGGCCAGCAGCAACGGCAACACGCCGAGGTACGGCGAGACTTCGCCGCTGCCCATTGACCCTCCTTGAAACGCGCCGCCCACCAGAAAGCCAAGCAGGCTCCGCGGCCAGAACGAATCGTGAATGTCGGCGTAGGGGATCTTCTGACCGGCAGGCAGCGGAGCCACGTCGCCGAGGTACCGCAGCGCCGTGCGGCTGTATTCGATCGAGGGAAGCAACTGGATGGACGCGGCGGCGAAGCTGACCACGCCCACCAGCGCCAGCGCCGCCAGGCTCAGTCGCCAGCGGCCGTACTGCGCGGGTCGTGGACGGAATCCGTAATAGAGCGCCGCACCCGCCAGCACCAGCGTGTTCATCATAGCCACATGCAGGCTTCCGGCCAGGATCGAAAGGCCGTGCGCGAGTCCAGCCCAGACCGCGTATCGCCAGCGGTCGCGGGCGTCCGTGGCGCGCAAGGCGCGCAGGAGCAAGTGCATCGCGGCGGGGAGCCAGATAGCGCTGTCGAGCATGTTGGGCCAGGCCACGCGGCCCACGAATCCGCCCAAGGAAAAGGTCACCGCGGCGAAGAACGCTGGAAAATCCTTCAGACCCAGGTCCCGCGCCAGAAGAAACATGAAGCAAGCGCCCACAAAGTGGGTCAGGACGAAGAAGTAATGGAACAGGCTGGGCGAGAACAGACCGCTGCGGTTGAAGGGCCAGAGATAGAGCAGCAGCTTTGGCGGATAAAACGCTCCGGTCTGCATCTCGCCGACGAAGCTGCGTCCGGAGTGGGCGTAGGGATCCCAGAGCGGCAGGACGCCTTGCTTCAGCGACGCCGCGGCAAAGTGGTTCCAGGCGTAGGCCTGGTTGGCGGCTTCATAGTCGAGCAGGACGGAGAACTGCCGGGTGAAGAGGATCTTCCAGTAAAAGACGGCGACTGCGAGCAAAAGCCAGAGCAGCCAGCGCCGTCGTGACAAGAGTTCCCTCTCCGGCGCGGCCCGCTCCGGTCAGAGCACGGGGAATGCCAAACTTCTTCAGAGGGAAGGGGTCACGCAGTCTGGGTCGTCCGGACACAAAACGGAACGAAGTATCCACGGATTACACGGATTTCACGGATTACGCCGGTAGTCCGGAGCAGACCAAGTCTTATCCGTGGAATCCGTGTAATCCGTGGTTACTTGGCGAAGTGTCCCGCCAGACCGCGCGTCACCTGCTGCAAGCTCTCGGAGATGCCTTCATTCAGCTCGCGGACCACGCCGGTGACCGAGCGCTCGGCAACAGGCCGTTCGGCGGAGCCGCGGCCGGTCCAGACCACAGCGTTGGTCTTCATGTCCACAGCTTCCAGGCGCAGCGCGACGCGGGCCTTGACGCCGTCC
>CAYPHP010000240.1:2247-5245 GCA_964410045.1 uncultured Acidobacteriota bacterium
GTCCGCGCCGTCCACTTCCTCGAGTTGTTCGAGGTAGCCGCGCAGCAGGTAGTCCACCTTCGGACCGCCTTGCATGGTGGCCACGGAGCGGAACATCCCGGAATCACGCAGACTGCGGATCAGCGCGTCGGTGAGCATATCCGGCGGAGGAACGCTCCAGCGGTCGTAGTTGTAGTAATTGACCTCATTGGCGCCCTGGCGATAGACCAGGCGATCCTGCGCCAGCATTTGTGAAGCGCGGAAGCGGGCCACGGCCACATCCAGCGGCAGGGTCCGCGTGGCGGGCGTCGAGGGAAGGCGAGTTTCAATGGCGTAATAGCGCGTGGTGGGAAGCTTGCCGCATCCGGCCAGCAAGGCTGCCATGGCAACGCCCAATAGGATCCGCTTGCTCATCGTTACTTACCTCCCGAGCCGGCCTTGGCCGGCGTGGACTTTTTCTCCGGAACGCCGCCCGGGGGCACGCGGTCAGGCAAAGGCTTCACCCGGATCAGGCTGTAGGGCCGCTGCCGAACGGTGTCGGTCAACTCCCGCACGTTCTCCGAGGTTTGCCGGAAGTTCTCCAAAGTCGCGTCAATGTTGTCGCTGTTGTAGGTGAGCGTGCCCTGAATCTGGCTGATCAGGGCCTCGGCGCGTTTCAGGCTGCTTTGCAGATCGACCAGCGCGGCCTTCAGCGGCTCGCGGTTTTCCTTCATCAGCTCATTTCCGCTGTCGAGCACGGCCTGGAGCTTGGCGTTGCTGACCTTCAGGTCGTCGAGCAGCGGCGTGATCTTCTTGGAAGCCTCCGCCATGTTCGCCGAGATCTCATCGATCCGCGGAGAGTTCTTCTTGATCATGCCGTTGGTCTCCGCCAGAATCCCTGCCAGGTTCTTGCGGTTGGCGTCTCCCGTCACGTCGTTCAACTGGGCCAGCAGGGTGTCGGCCTTGGCGGAAATCTGGTTCAGGTTCTTGCGTAGATCCACGATCAGCGGCTCGGCCTGGTCGGCCAGGGCGCTCATCTTGCGGATCAGGGCGTTCATGTCCTGCAGTTCCTGGCTGGGGATGGTCGCGCCGGCCTGCAGCGCGGCGCCCTTGCCGGGCACGATCTCGATGTAGTTCTCGGTGAGCAGGGTCAGCGCGGAGATGGTGGCCAGGCTGTCGGCGCGAATCGGAGTGTCGGCCTTCACCTCCATCAGCACTTCCACGCGCGTCTTGTCGGTGGGGTCCACGCGGACCTCGTTGACGCGGCCGACCTTCAATCCGGCGTAGCGGACCACCGCTCCCGGCTCCAGCCCGGCGCCGAACTTGAAGTACGCCTTGTAGTTCGCGAATTTCCCGCCGACGTGTACGTTGGCGATGGCGAACAGCGCGGTGATTAACAACGCCGCCGCCACCAGCACCACCAACCCGACTTTGGCCTGATCATTCATAAAAAGTTGTCCTTCACAAAACATTGGGCGGGCACAGGGGCCCGCCCCTACGTAAGCAACGAATCCAAATACTCTTCCGTGCCCCCGCCGTCGGCATCCGGGACGCGATCCAGAAACTGGCGAACCCGCGGATGGGTGCTGTTCTGCACTTCATCCTTGGTGCCGGTGGCGATCAAGTAGCCCTTGTCCAGAACGGTAATGCGGTCGGCGATCAGGAAGGCGCTGGCCAGCTCGTGGGTAACTACCACGATGGTCATATGAAAGGCGCTCTTCAGCTTGGTGATCAGATCGTCGACGCCCGCGGCGATCACCGGATCGAGACCGGCGGAAGGCTCGTCGAACAACAGGATCTCTGGGTCCATGGCCAGAGCCCGGGCCACGCCGGCGCGCTTCTTCATTCCGCCCGATAGCTGCGACGGGAGATAGTTCTCGAATCCCGCCAGGCCCACCGACTCCAGCTTGATGCGGGTCATAATCCGGATGGTGGATTCCTCGAGTTCGGTGTGCTCGCGCAGCGGTAGAGCCACGTTGTCGCCAATGGTCATGGAGTTGAACAGCGCCGAGCCCTGGAACGACATGCCGATCTTGCGGCGGATCTCGTTGAACTCCTTTTCCTTCAAGTTGACGATGTTCTTGCCGCCGATGAGGATCTCGCCGGAGGTCACTTTCTCCAGGCCGACGATGTGGCGGATCAGCGTGCTCTTGCCCGATCCGCTGCCCCCAAGGATGACCATGGTCTCGCCGCGGTGGATGTCCAGGTTGATGCCGTGCAACACTTCTCGTTTGCCGTAGTGGGTGACCACATTACGGATGGAGATGGCCACATCGGGCGCCGCAACCGGGTTACTTGCCGAGGACATAGAAGAAAGCCGTAAACAACATGTCGACCAGGATCACCGCGAAGATGGAGGTGACCACCGAGGCCGTGGTGGATTTCCCCACGCCTTCCGATCCGCCGCTGACGCTGAACCCTTCATAGCATCCGATCACCGTGATGGTGCCGCCGAACATCACGCTCTTGATCAGGCCGGTGATGATGTCGCGGGCATGCAGGGCGTCCCCGGTGGTTTGCAGGTAGCGCCCCAGGCCCATGTGCAGGTCGGAGAGGCTGGCAAAAGTAAAGCCGCCCATGATTCCGGCAAAGTCGGCGATCGCCGTCAAGCAGGGCATCATGACCAGCATGGCCAGGAACTTGGGCGCCACCAGGAAGTAGTTGGGGTTGAGGCCCATGGTCTGGAGCGCGTCCAGTTCCTCGCTGACCTTCATGGTGCCGATCTCCGCGGCAAAGGCCGATCCCGAGCGGCCGATCACGATGATGGCGGTCATCAGCGGACCCAGCTCGCGGGTCATGGAGACGGCCACCAGGTCCACCACGTAACGCGTCGCGCCGAAGCGGGCCATTTCGTAGGCGCCCTGGAAGGCCATGATCAATCCGATGGAGAAGGCGATCAGGCAAACCACCGGGATCGCCTCCACGCCCACCAACACCATCTGGTGGACGCTGGCTGCCCAGCGCAAGCGGCTGCCGCGGAAGGGCGCGATGAAGGTCCAGTACAGCCCGTTCTTGGTCTGCCGGGAGACGCCTCCTACGT
>CAYPHP010000240.1:5255-6325 GCA_964410045.1 uncultured Acidobacteriota bacterium
CCACGTAATGCAGGAAACGGATTGTGTGACCGCCGATGGTGCTGAGCATGGCTTTCAGCCGTCGAAGTTTATGCGGTCAGAGCCGCCTCGAGAGTCTCAAAGATCTCGAAGACCTTGATCAGCCGGGTCAGCTCCAGAACCTGCCGCGGGGCCTTGTTGAGTCCGCACAGCGAAAAGCGGACCTGCGACTTGCGCGAGAGTTGCAGTCCCTCCACCAGGGACGCCACGCCCGAACTGTCCACGTACTTGACGCCCACGAGATTGACGATGACCCGCCCGACCGTCTTCTGGTTCAGAGTGTCGAGAATGGTCTGGCGGACTTGCGGTGAGGAGTACAGATCAATGTCCCCGGTCACCTCAATGATCGCGGCGTTGTCTTGATGCCGAACCTTGATATCCATAAGTCGTTAGAACGTTAACATTTCTCGGTGCAATCCCGGGATGCCAGGCACTTGGCCAGCACCAGTTCGTTGCCCCCTTCCCCGTGCCGGTATTGCACTTCATCCATCACTGCGTAAATCAAGTTCAGTCCCAACCCGCCGGGCCGAACTTCGTCCATGGATCGCCGGTGCCACCGGCTGGCGTCGGCGGGCTCACCCTGATCGACAAGCAAGAACTCTATACCATCTTCCCGCTCCTTGCACGAAATGATGATCGGCAGGTCGTGGCGGCCTTTGTAGGCGTGGCGGATGATGTTGGCGCAGGCTTCGTCCACCGCCAGGATGATGAACTGAACGTCTTCTTCGGAGAACCCGCGCAGGGCGGCCATCTGCCCCACCACCGAGCGCACAATGTGCAGCAGCCGCGGATCAGATTTCAGTCGAAGTTCCAGGAGCCCCGCCCCTTTGTTGTCCCCAAGGATTCAGAAGCGCAGCCGATTATAGCTAGGAGGAGGGGAACCTGTCCAGAAAGGAAAACGGGTTCCGCCTGGAGGATGTCGGGCGGCTAGGCGATCAGAGCCTTGAAATCCGGGTCCTCGCGAAGCGACCAGAAGTCGCCGTCTTCCCCGGTCAGGCTGCGGGCGCTCTCTTTCCATTCCGGATTCGCGTTGATGGCCTTGGTCAAATGGC
>CAYPHP010000241.1:0-6285 GCA_964410045.1 uncultured Acidobacteriota bacterium
GACCAGGTTCTGAGAGGCGTGGAACTGGCGGCCGAGGACCGCCAGCATGTCCATCCCCGCGAGCGGCTTACGCTGCAGCAGGACGGCAATGTCGTTCCGCTCGACTTCCACACAGACTGTCTCTTCGAGAGCGGTGGCGGACGTCTGGTGCACCGTCTGGTCGAGCATGGAGGCGAACCCGAAGAACTCGCCGACCGACGGCTCGTCCACTACCACTTCCTGGTTGTCCTCATCCACCGTCGCAATCCGGACTTTGCCGGAAACCAGAATGTAGGCAAGTCCGCCAGGATCGCCGGATTTGTAGACTCGCTGGCGGGGCGCAAAGGTCTTGAGTCCGACCTGCCCGGCCAGGACCGCGGTTTCGTCGTCGTCGAGCAATGCAAAGAGCGGAACCCGCCGCAGAACATCCGGATCACAAGCCATAGATCACCTCACCCAGTGGAATGGAATACCCGCGAGACTCGCCATCTCATTCTCAAGGAAAGCTGCGCAGAAGGCAACAGAGGGCGCGTGACATCTTTTTGCAGGAACCCGGCGTTCCACGGGATAATCTGCTTACCATGCGCATATTGGGTCTCTGCCTGATGTCTGTCCTGCTCTTCCTGGCCGCCGACTGGCCCCGATTCCGGGGTCCGAACGGCGCTGGGGTCTCCGCCGAAACGGGTCTGCCGGCCGAACTCGGACGCGACCGCAACGTGGTCTGGAAGGCGAAAACGCCGAAGGGTAATTCTTCGCCCATCGTCGTCCGCGGCAAGGTCTGGATCACCGGCCATGAGGGCGACGAGCGCGTGCTGCTTTGCTATGACGCAGCCAGCGGATCGCTGCTCTGGCGCAAGGCGGTGACCAAGGTTCGCACGGAGTTGCCGAATCCTCTGAATGGTCCAACGACACCGTCGCCCGTCAGTGACGGCAGCTCGGTGTTCGTCTTCTTCCCGGAGTTCGGGCTGCTGGCCTACGACCTCGAAGGCAAGGAACGCTGGCGCGTTCCGCTCGGACCGTTTGGCGGGATTCAAGGGATGGCTGTGTCCCCCGTGTACACGGACGGCAGGGTGATCCTGCAGATCGACACGCCGGAGGTGGCCTATCTCGCGGCCTTCGACGCGAAGTCCGGAAGGCAGATGTGGAAGGCTGAGCGTCCCATCGGATTCCTCGGGTCGTATGCCACGCCCTCGCTCTACGAGCCGCGCGGAGGGCCGGCGCAAATCGTGGTCGCCGGCGCCGTGGAACTCACCGGCTATGACGCGAGGAACGGCGAGCGGCTGTGGTGGGCTCGCGGCGTGACCTACGGTCCGGCGAATTTGCCGCTGGTGGCCGGCGAGTCGGTCTACACCATGGAACCGTCCGGCGGCGGAGCGCCGCCCTTCGCCGGCATGCTCACCAAGTTCGACAAGGACAAGAACGGCAAGATCGAAATCGCGGAAGTTACAGGCGAGGCTGCCGGCGACCAGATCATGCTGCGCATCTTCAAATCCGTCGACAAGAACAGCGGCAACGGCGATGGCGTGGTGGTGGAAGAGGAGTTCAAGAACGCTTTCAATTCGGGCACGTCAGGCGGCTTGGTCCGGACCAAGCTCGGAGGCAAAGGAGACGTCAGCGCGACTCACGTGGGCTGGCGCCACACCAAAGGGCTGCCCTACGTTACGGCTCCATTGCTCTACTCGGGCGCGCTCTATGTGATTCGCAACGGCGGAATCCTGTCCACCTTCAATCCCGAGACCGGCGAGTTGCTGCGCGAGGAAAGACTGAAGGACGCCATCGGGGACTACTACGCCCAGCCCGTCGCAGGTGACGGCAAGGTCTACTTCGTCAATCACGAAGGCAAGGTCACCGTGATACAGGCCGGCGAGAAATGGGAAGTGCTCTCCTCCGGGGAGCTGGACGAAAAGGTGATCGCCACGCCGGCGATTTCCGGCGGTCACATCTTCGTTCGCACCGATGGGACGCTGTATTGCTTTGGAGTGAAGCCGCCAGCCTAGTAACGCTTACTTTCGTGGTGGGCATCCCGGCAGACGGAACGCGCCGATGCGCGTGGTGTATGTCGTTGCGCCGGCTTTGATGTAATCCCCCACGTACCAGATCGTGCAGTCATCGGTTGGGTCCATAGCCGTCGTGGTGTAATCTTCCCAGCGGAAGGCGTTGGCTTGGGAGGCTTGTCCTTCGACCAGGACCGTCTCTTGAAACGTCAGCAAGCCTTTGGGATCGCCGGCCAGGCGCGCGGCAAAACGCTGGCCGGGAAAGTTTGGTGATCCGCCAAACGAATAGCCCACGCCGATGTTGCCCATGCGGTCCATCGCGACGCTGGCCATCCAGCGGTAGAACCCGTCGGGTGCATAGGTGCCTTGCTGGAAGAGTTTGGGATCACCCTTGCGGTCAAGGCGAAACTCATACCAGCGGACTCCACCGCCGCCGACCGCTGTGTTCACCGAGTGCGTGGCGACGATGGACTGCCGCCCGCCGACGTTGCGGTAGACCAACCGGTTCATGATCTTGTCGCCTTGCGCGTCCAGCCGGCGGTCGGTACCCGGCTGAGGGACGCAGTTGGTGAGCTGGCCGCCGCAAAGGTATTGATACGGGGCCACGGCAATCTTCACAGGACCTGTCAGTTTTGTGTTGGACGGAGTTTCCCAGTCCACGTGAAACTTCCAGGCGTAAATGCCGTCGTCTTCAAGCTGTTTCTTAAGCTGAGTGCCCCCGGCGGCCATCACGATGTTCGGAGCGCCGGCTGGCGGCAGCGCCTGCCCTTCCAAATCGGCGTTGTTCAGGAAGTTGACGCCATCCACGATGATGCACTGTTCGGTAGCCGGCAAGCCGCGCAGCATCTTGGCACGGTCGACGACGCAGGCATGCTTCTGGATCACGTCGTCACCGGTGCTGGTGGGAACGTAGTAACCGTCGGGCCACACCGCCGGACGCGGATAGTCGGGGAACAACTTCCGTTTGAACTCGTAGCGATGGTACGGTCCCAGCGGATCGGGTCCTGTGCTCAACGCGTAGCACATGGAGTAGGGCTCTTGCGTGTTCGTGGGATCACGCCGGAACAGCGGCATGACGAAGAGCCAGCGTCCCGCCAACTGGTCGTAACGGACCACAGCATCGCCGTTATTCTGAGCCTCGCAGCGTCCTCCGAATCCTTGAAATAGCTTGTTGGTGGCGACGGCGCCGTAAAGCACCTTGCCGGTGGTGTCGAAAATCGCGCCCTTCTTGGTGTACACCGCCATCCGCGAGTTGACGATCTCGACGATGTGGTCCGGCCCCACGGCCAGGCTGTTGTCCGAAGGGTTGCGGCCCACCGCCGTGCCCTGTGGACCTGAGAATCCGGCGCCCAGACCGTCGAAACTATCGAGTAGCGGAAGCGCTGGCCGCGATCCTTGGGAACGCTGCTCGATCGTTGAGCCTGGCGTTGCGGTCATGGCCGGCTTCTGAGACACAGCGCCCGCCGACAGGAGAATCGTGATCAGGAGGAGTGTCTTCATTTTCGCTCTGCGGCTCGCGAACTGTTCCGGTAACGTGCGGGTGGAGCTTCGAACTCGCGCTTGAACGCACGGTTGAATGCTGCTTCTGATTCGTATCCTACTTCGGCTGCGATCTCGGCGACGCTGCGGCTGCTCGTTTTCAGCATCCGTGCTCCAAGCTGCAACCGCCAGCGCGTCAGGTAAGACATCGGCGGCTCACCCAGATAGTGGCGGAATCGTTCCGCCAAGACGGAACGAGAGATGCCCACCTCGTGGGCCAAGGAAGCGATGGTCCAGGGCTGCGCCGGGCTCCGATGCAACAAGGCCAGCGCCTTTCCGATCTCAGGATCGCGCGCTCCGGCCAACCAGCCTGTTTGCTCCGGCGGTAACTGCGCGATATAGCGGCGGAGTGTTTCCACGAACAACACCTCAGAAAGTTTGGCCAGGACAGCCTCGCCGCCGGCGTGCGCAGCATTGGCCTCACCCACAGAGAAACGGATGGAGTTCTCCAGCCACTGCCCGGCGGAATCGTTGCGAATGGGAACCTTGAACACCGGCGGCAGGCCCGCCAGCAGCGTTCGGCTGAGTTGGGGATCGCAGCTCATATATCCGCAAACAAACTTGGTGACGTCCCCACCTCCGCCCATGCGGGCAAGCTTCAGGCCCTGGCCGAGAATCTGGTGCAGGTCGTCCTCGCTGCCGACGCTTTCCTGCACGCGGCCGCTGCCCATGATGTGCCCATCCCCATGCGGGAAGATCACCACATCCCCGGCGGAGAGGCTCAGGCGTTCACCGTCCACCAGTCCGGCCGAACAGTGGCCCTCAGTCAGCAGGTGGTAGATGATCACGTGGCCGCCTGCGGCGAAATACTGGCCGACCGCACAGGAGGGTGGAGCGCGAAAGCACCAGGGCGCAGAGAACTCGGCGTTGTAATAGATGGCCCCTTCGAGCTTCACCACTTTCAAGACTTCGGAGAGTACGTCCATTCCTTCTTTCAGGCTCCCAGCGGACGCCGGGCAAAGCCGCCCGGACGGTGGAGCAAGGGACCCTCAGTATAGCGCTGCGCGATCAAGAGAACCAGACGGCCGGGTAAGGGTCCAAACGGACTCTTGTTCTATCGTGGGTGTCGTTCAAAGGAAATCCAAACACCAACCAGGAGAAAACAACATGCCTCTGATTCAAGTCAAATTGATCGAAGAAGTCTTCAGCGCCGAAAAGAAGCGGGAGATCATCGCCAAGCTCACCGATGCCCTGGTGGCCATCGAAGGCGAGCACATGCGGCCGGTAACCACGGTGCTGATCGAGGAGATCCGCAGCGGCGACTGGGGGATCGGCGGCCGCGGCCTGACACCCGAAGCCGTCCACGCCCTGGCGGCGGTGAAAAAGTAACGGAGGAGGCCATGAGCGCCATTGCCGAACGACCGCAAGTCGAAAGTCTGAAGTCGCGTCTGCGCGCCACCTGGATGGCGGGAGACTACGACCGGGTCTCGCGATTCATGGAGCCGGGTGCACGGGTCTTCTACGAGCGCTTGGACGTGCCGCCGGGCGCGCAATTGCTGGACGTGGCCTGCGGATCGGGCCAACTGGCGTTGCTGGCTGCTCGCGAAGGGGTTCGCGTCACCGGCATCGACATCGCCGAGAATCTCGTGGTGCGGGCCTCGGCGCGGGCAGAGGCCGAGCGGCTTCGGGCGCGGTTCGAGGTAGCAGACGCCGAGGACCTGCCCTTTGCGGATGCCAGCTTCGATGTGGTGGTGAGCCTGATCGGGGCCATGTTCGCACCGCGCCCGGACCGCGTCGCTCGCGAACTCCTGCGCACCTGCGTGCCCGGCGGAACCATCGCCATGGCCAACTGGACCGCGGCCGGATTCGTCGGGCAGATGTTCAAGGCTATTGCTCGCTTTATCGCTCCCGCGGACATGCCGTCCCCGCTGTTGTGGGGCGAAGAAGCGGTGGTCCGCCAGCGGTTGGGTCCCGGACTCTCGCAGTTGAGCCTGACGCGGCGCCACTTTCCCTTCAGTTATCCCTTCCCGCCGGCGGACGTGGTCCACTTCTTCCGGATGCACTACGGGCCGGCCAACCTGGCCTTCGCTGCGCTCGATCATATGGGCCGGCGGCGGCTCTTCCAGGAACTTGAGGAACTGTGGTCCGAATACAATCGCGCACACGGCGACTTCACCGTAGTGGAAGCGGAGTACCTGGAGGTGATCGCCACGCGCGCGTGAGGTATAGTGTTCGAACTCCCATGAACACGATCGTTCGGACACTGCTCCTGCTCGTGCCGTTGTTCGGTTGCGCGGCGTTCTTCCTGACGCCGTCTGTGGCGCAGACCACGCCGCAGACGGCCTCACAGTATCCGGCCTTGCCCAGCGAGACGCCCGCCAAGTTCACTCCGGTCACTGACAGCTTCGACCATGTTCGCCGCGTCGAGATGATCCCCATGCGCGACGGCGTGAAACTGCTCACGGTGATCCTTGTGCCCAAGGGCGCCAAAAGCCGGGCTATCCTCCTGACGCGTACGCCCTACAACGCCGTCGAGCTCACCACGCACGCGCAGAGCGCGCACCTCGGTCCGACTCTGTGGGGCTATGACAACGCCACCGAAGTGATCGTCGAAGGCGGCTACATCCGTGTGGTTCAGGATGTCCGCGGCCGGTACGGCTCCGAGGGCGACTACGTGATGAACCGCCCTTTGCGCGGGCCGCAGAACCCTACGCCCGTGGATCACGCCACCGACACGTACGACACCATCGAGTGGCTGGTGAAGAACGTTCCGGAGAGCAACGGCAAGGTCGGCATCCTGGGGATTTCCTACGACGGGTTCCTGCCCTTGATG
>CAYPHP010000242.1:0-5559 GCA_964410045.1 uncultured Acidobacteriota bacterium
CAGCGCTCATCCCGCGGTGCATCTGTGGGACAACGGAGTAAATGCGGTCGACGAACTGGATCGTATGATGAAGGTCCGCGCCGCGGCGCTGGCGCGTTTTGGCGAACGCAACATCCGCGCCGGCGCGCCGCTGGCCACGCTCGAGGACGTACTGGTGCCGCTGTACATGGGCCATCGCTATCAAGTGGAAGCAGCGGCCAAGGCCGTCGGCGGGCTGAAGTACACCTACGCTTTGCGCGGCGACGGTCAGACGCCCACGGAAATGATCCCGGCGACGGAGCAGATGCGCGCCGTCGATGCGCTGCTCAAGACCATCCAGCCGGACGCACTTGCGCTGCCGGAAAAACTCATTGCCACGATTCCACCGCGGCCGTCGGGCTTTCCGCGCAATCGCGAACACTTCCGCGTGCGCACCGGCCTGACCTTCGATCCGCTGGCCGCCGCGGAAACCGCCGCCAGTCACACCATCGGCATGCTGCTGAACGCCGACCGCGCCGCGCGACTCGTGGAATATCACGCCCGCGACCGCCGCCAGCCAGGTCTGGCCGCACTGGTCGACCGCCTGCTCGCCGCGACGTGGAAGTCCGCACGGGTTAATGGCTATAACGGCGAGGTCCAGCGCGTAGTGGACAGCGTCGTGCTGTATCACCTGATGGCGTTGGCTGCCAATGATCGCGCGTCTACGCAGGTCCGCGCGATCGCCAGGTTCAGCCTTGGCGAACTTTCAAAATCCCTGAAGACAACCGATCCTAGCGACCTGGCGCATTTCCAATACGCCCAGGCGCAGATCAAGAGGTTTCTCGATGATCCCAAAATTATTCCTATCCCTCGCCCGCTGGATCCGCCCGACGGACAGCCCATTGGAACCACAGATGAACACAGGTAAACACCGATTCCCCTTCTATCTTTGTTTATCGGTGTTCGTCTGTGGCTGCCTTTGTGCTCAGGCGCCGAGTATCGATCAATCCTTAAGTCTGAAGAGCGTCTCCAACGCCAAGATCTCGCCTGACGGCAAGTACGTCGCCTATCAGGTTTCCGAGACCAATTGGGAGGACAATGCCTTCAAGACGGAGATCTGGGGCGTGGAACTTTCGAGCGGCCGCCGCTTCCAGTACACCAACACCAAGAAGGGCAGTTCTTCACCGGACTGGTCGCCGGATGGCCAACACCTTGCTTTTCTCTCGGACCGCGATGGCAAGCAGCAACTCTACGTGATCGCCACGGCGGGCGGGGAAGCGATGCAGTTGACCAAGGGTGAAGCCGCGGTGCGCGGTTTCCGTTGGGCGCCGGACGGCAAGTCCATCGCCTACGCGCTTCCGGAAATCGAAAGCAAGGCCACGAAAGATCGCAAGGAGCGCTACGGCGATTATGAAGTGGTCCGCGGCGATTACACCTTCGCGCACTTGTGGATGGTGGAGGTGAATCCGAACGACAGCAAGCTGCCTGAAGCCAAGCGCATCACCGGCGGAACCGACTGGACCGTGGGCGGATTCTCCTGGTCGCCGGACAGCAAGAAGATCGCCTTCAGCGCCGCCCGCGATCCCGACTTGAGCAGCAACGGGACCAGCGATATCTACGTGGTCACGCTCGATGGAAAAGCCGTGAAGAAGATTGTCTCCACGCCCGGCCCGGACTCGAATCCGGTATGGTCGCCGGATGGCCGCGAGATCGTCTACCAGACTTCCAACGGCGCGGAGTTCTTCTTCTACGCCAACACGGTCCTGGCCACAGTGCCCGCCGACGGCGGCACGCCGCGTGTGCTGACCAAGAGCTTCGACGAGAATCCTGGATTGCTCGATTGGGCCGCGGACGGCATCTATTTTTCAGCGTTGCAAAAGACCTATGCCCACCTCTTCCGTCTGAATCCCACGACGCTGGCCGTCGAGCGCGTCAGCGGTCCGGCGCGGCGGGTCTACTCCGGTTTCTCGTTCACTGCGGACAACCGCATGACCGCGTTCATTGGCGACGGTGTGGGCGACGGCCCCGGCCAGTACGCTGAAGTGTACGTCTCGCCCGTTGCCGGGTTCGCACCGCGCAAGCTCACCGCAATGTCGGATCAACTCAAAGACTTCAAGCTGGCCTCCCGCGAGGTGGTCGAGTGGAAATCGACGGACGGCACGCCGATCGAGGGCGTGCTGATCAAGCCGGCGGACTTCGATGCTACGAAGAAGTATCCGCTGCTGGTGGTGATCCACGGCGGACAACCGGCGTCGACCGCGCCTTGCCCTCGGCGGACCGCTACTATCCACTGGAGATGTTTGCCGCCAAGGGCGCGCTGATCCTGCGTCCCAACTATCGCGGCTCTGCGGGGTACGGTGAAAAGTTCCGCGCGCTCAATGTGCGCAACCTGGGCGTTGGCGATTATCAGGACGTGATTTCAGGCGTGGACCACCTGATCGGCAAAGGCTGGGTGGATCGCGAGCGCGTCGGCTCCATGGGCTGGAGCCAAGGCGGATACATCTCCGCGTTCATCACTTGCTTCAGCGACCGCTTCAAGGCGGTCTCAGTCGGCGCGGGCATTTCCAACTGGATGACCTACTACGTGAACACCGACATCGATCCCTTCACGCGGCAGTATCTGCGGGCCACGCCATGGGATGATCCGGAGATTTACCGCAAGACCTCGCCGATGACCTACATCAAGAGCGCTCGCACGCCGACGCTCATCCAGCACGGGGAGAACGATCGCCGCGTGCCGATTCCCAATGCCTACGAGCTTCAGCAAGGTCTCGAAGATCGAGGCGTGCCGGTCCGCATGGTGGTCTACAAAGGCTTCGGCCACGGCATCGACAAACCCAAGCAGCAGCGCTCGGTGATGGAAGAGAACCTGAAATGGTTCGGGCGCTGGATCTGGGGGGAGAAGGAATGATTAACCACAAAGACACAAAGGGCACACAGAAGACATACTTTGTGCCCTTCGTGCCTCTGTGGTGAAACGTCCTACTTCTTCGGCTCGCTGGATGGCGGGATCAGACCCTTCGACCGCAAGTACGTCGCCAGGATGGCGTACTGCTCCATGTCGTGAGCGGTGTTGCCCCACAGGATGCTCAGCCGCGAGCGCTGGCCGCGGCCGGCGGTGATCCGCTCGACGAACGTGGCGTCGGTCAGCGAGTCGAACACGGAGTCGCAATAATCAAAGGAAGCCTTCAGCGCCTCAATCACCTCGGCCTTGGTTTTTTTGGATTCCGCGTCGGAGGTCTTCTGCTCGCCTTTGGCCAGAGCGCAGGCCCGCGTCTGCGAGGCCGCCACGTGCGCCACCACCTGGATGTACGGGCGCTGATCGGGAGTCGGCGACGCGCCCCAATGTTCTTCCGGCATCTTCTCGGCGGCCCGCAGGATGTTGTTCTTCACGCTGGCGAAGGATCCTTTCGCTTCGGTCAACAGCGGATTGGGCGGCGTTTGCGGCGCTTGCGCGTAGCAAGCCAGAGAAACTGCGGCGATGGCAACGATCGATGCGTAACCCTTCATGTGTGTGGTCTCCAGTAGTGGGATGCGCCTATTGTATCCCGGAGCGATTCAAGGCTCCAGTACCAGTACCTCCAATACGGGTCCCGCTGGCCAATTTGGACCTCAAGCTGGATTCCGGTTCTACCCCTGCTATAGTATGCAGGGGCATATGGACGACACGGCAGTACCATCCACACTTGTCGACGTATTACAGGGGGCTTCCGCGCGGAATCACGCCCTGTTCCTGCCGGAAACATCCGAGCGATTCACTTACGCGGCGCTGCGGGAACAAGTGATGAGCGCGGCTGGAATCCTCAGGCGCAACGGAATCGAACGCGACTGCCGCGTAGCTTTGGCTCTGCCCAACGGACGTTCCGCTGTGGTGGGATTCTTTGCGGCGTCGATCGCCGGGACCGCCGCGCCGTTGAATCCCGCTTATCGATACGAGGAGTTCCGCTTTTATCTCGAGGATACCAGCGCCAAAGTGCTGATCGTTCCGCCGGAGGGCGCGGAGGCTGCGCGCAAAGCCGCACAGGAACTGGGAGTGGCGGTATTGACAACCGAAGATCTTGAAACTACCGGAGCTCCCAAGCCCGATCTGCCGAGTCCTGAAGATGTCGCCCTGGTGTTGCACACCAGCGGCAGCACCGGCCGTCCCAAGCGGGTTCCACTCAGTCACGCCAACCTGGCGGCGTCGGTCAAGACGATCGCCGAGACCTATCAGCTCACGGGGGACGATGTTTCGCTCTGTCTGATGCCGCTGTTCCACGTGCACGGGTTGATGGCCTCGGTTCTGGCCACGCTTTTCACCGGTGGCACGGCGGTGATCCCGGTGCGCTTCAATCCCATGTCTTTCTGGCGCACGGTGCTGGACGAAGGCATCACCTGGTATTCGGCGGTGCCCACCATCCATCAATTGATGTTGATGCGCCGCCGGCCTTCCGACGACCACGCGCTGCGCTTCGTACGCTCCTGTTCCGCGGCGCTCTCGCCGGCGCTGATGAAGGAACTGGAAGATCATTTCGAGACCCCGGTCCTGGAGGCCTATGGCATGACCGAAGCCTCCCACCAGATGACTTCCAATCCGCTGCCTCCGGCGCCCCGCAGGCCGGGCTCGGTGGGTCCGCGAACCGGCGTGCAGATTTCCATCCGCGACGAGAACGGCGAGGATGTGCCCTTCGGCGGGGAGGGCGAAGTCTGTGTGCGCGGCCCGAGCGTAATCCGGGCCTACGAGAACAATCCGGAAGCAACCGCTTCCGGCTTTTTCGGAGACTGGTTCCGCACCGGCGACCAGGGCCTGTTCGAGAAGGATGGATACCTGCGCCTGGTTGGAAGAATCAAAGAACTCATCAACCGCGGCGGCGAGAAGATCGCTCCCCTGGAAGTCGACGAGGTCCTATTGTCGCATCCCTCGGTGGCCGAGGCCGTGACCTTTGGTGTGCCCCATCCCACGTGGGGTGAAGAAGTGTCTGCCGCCGTGGTGCTGGGCGGAGCCGCCACCGAAGCCGAGCTGATCGCCCACTGCAAGGAGCAGTTGGCCGACTTCAAGTGTCCCAAGAAGATTCACGTGGTCATGGAGATTCCGCGGACGGCCACCGGCAAGGTCCAGCGGATGAACGTCGCGGCCACACTCGCCAAATGAAAACAGTGATCGCCGGCGCAGGCGCCATCGGCGCTTACGTCGGCGCGCGGCTGGCCCGCGCCGGTCAGGACGTCACTCTGTTCGCCCGCGGTCCGCACCTGGAAGCCATGCGCCAGCACGGTGTGCGGGTGCTCTCGGCGGACGATCCCTTTGAAGCCAAGCCCAAGGTCACCGGCGACCTGGCCTCGATCGGTCCCGCCGACGTGGTGATCCTGGGCGTGAAAGCACATGGCTTGACCGCGCTGGCGCCGATGCTGAGCGCGCTGTTCGGCCCCGACACCATCGTAGTCAGCACCCAGAACGGAGTGCCCTGGTGGTACGCGCCGCTCGAGCGCGTGGATCCCGGCGGGGTGATCGCCGCGTCCATTGAGGCGCGTCGCGTGCTGGGGTCCATCGTCTATTTCTCCACTGAGGTCGTCGAGCCGGGAGTGATCCAGCATCACGAAGGGAACCGCCTTTCGCTGGGCGAG
>CAYPHP010000242.1:5569-6243 GCA_964410045.1 uncultured Acidobacteriota bacterium
CTCGGACCGCTGCCGCGGGGTGGCCGAAACGTTGATCGCCGCCGGCCTCCGCTGTCCCATGAGCAACCGCATCCGCGAGGAGATTTGGGTCAAGGTGATGGGCAGCGTGGCCTTCAATCCCATCAGCGCGCTGACCCGCGCCACTCTGGCTCAGATGATTCGCGATCCCGACACGTGCGCCCTGATCCGCGGGGTGATGGCCGAAGCTGAGGCGGTCGCCGGAAAGCTGGGCATGACCCTGCCTATTTCCATCGAGCAAAGACTGGCGGGAGCGGAGAAAGTAGGCGAACATAAGACCTCCATGCTTCAGGACCTGGAGGCTGGGCGCCCTCTGGAGTTGGAAGCGATTGTCGGGGCGGTCCTGGAACTGGGCGAGAAACTGGGCGTGCCCATGCCGCAGACGCAGGCGGTGTACGCCTGCGCCAAGTTGCTGGTTGCTTCAGGGAAGTAGGGTTCGGAAAAGCAAAAGGCAAAGCGCAAGAGGCAAAAGGCAAAGGGACGAAAGGCAGACGCGCGCAGCAAACTTTTGCCCTTTTGCCTTTTGACTTTTGACTTTTGCACTTTGCCATTCCGGAAAGTGCATGAAGGGGTCAATCGCGGGTGACCAATCGCTGGGTCCAACTCGGCAGTTCCCTGATCGCCATGATCATGATCGGGAACTTGCAGTATTCCTG
>CAYPHP010000243.1:0-6232 GCA_964410045.1 uncultured Acidobacteriota bacterium
CGGCGTAGCGGGTGTAGTACACAGCCGCGGGGGCCAGGGCGAACTCGGTGTTTAAGCAGAACAATCCATAAGTCAGCGTAAGGCTTCTGCGCCGGCTTGCTTTGCTTCCGAAGAACTGTTTGATGCTTTTCTTTACGTTCATGGCTACCGTACCCCTTTCACAGATGCAACTCTAAGGTGGCCACCACCGTCTAACAATAGCGACAAGGTACCTGGAAGGGCAGTACGGCGGTCCTATCGGGTGGCTCGTCAGGGAATTCCGCCTCGTTCAGGTGTCCCGATTCCGCGACATGAAGGTTCACCTGGAGGGTTAAGTTGTTGAAAACACAGACCGGCGGATTTGGAGGTCGCCGTGCTACAGGAAACCGTGGGAGACGACTAATATGGCAATCGCAGCGATCAGTTTCCTGATTTTGGCGCTCCTGGTGTTTAGTGTAACCACCCCCCAGGCTGGCGACCGCGGTCAGGAGTAACCAAGCAGTCAGCAGCCCTAGCCCCAAGGGGACCCGCGCCTCCCCTCCCCATTCAAGCTACCAGCAGTCAGCTGTCCCCACTACGGCAGCACCAACATCATCATCTGCGTACTTCCTGACGTGTTGTCATCCCAAAACAAGTAGACCTTGCCACTGGCGTCAATCGCCATCGGCGTCGGCTGAAGCGCGGTGGAGCCTGCCGCGAGGTAGGTGTCGCCGAGGCTGCTGCTGGCGTTGATGGGCTTCGAGCAGTTGGCGCCGGCGTTCGAGCAGCGCGTATAGAAAATGTCGCGTTGGGTGTCGTTGCCGCGCAGCGGATCGGCGACCCACTGCCGCCACGCCGCGGTGACCACGCCGTTGCCGTCGACCACGAGCGACGGCCAATCGGTCAGCGCGCCGGTGAAGAACGTAGCCTGGCTGAGGTTGACCGGCGTGCCAAACACCGAGCCGTCATTGGAGACGGCCAGGAAGCAGTCTCCTTGCCCGTTGCGGGTGTTAGCAGAGTTCCAGGCCACGTAAACGCGTCTCTGCGCATCCACGGCCAGCGCGGCGTGGCGGATGGTCACCGAGGCGTCCAAGGACCGCGAAGCGCTGACCACCGGTCCAAAGGTGACGCCGCCGTCGGTGGAGCGCGAATAATAAGCATCGGTCCGGCCCAGGTTCGAGGCGATCCAAACCAAGTGCGGATTACCGTCACCGTCCAGCGTCAGTACGGGCGGCGAGGTGGTCTGGAGCGCGATCGGCTGGACGCTGTTGTAGCGGCTGACGTTGGTCGCGGCTGAGAAGGTCGCCCCGCCATCGGTCGAGCGTAACAGCAGAACGTCGGCCGCGACGTTGGTCTGCGACTGGATGTAGGCCACAAACACGGTTCCGGTCCTGGACACTGCCACGCGCGGCTGCAGCGCCGCTTGCGGCAAACGGATCGAGGAAACGTCGATGGGCGGCGAGAACGTCTGGCCGGTGCTGGACGTGCTCATCAGGACGTGCGCGCCGTTGCGGTCATTGCGCCGCCACACCACGTAGATCTTGCCGCTCGCGTCGGCGGCCACTTGCGGTTCCAGGAAAGATTGGTCCGCGCCGAAGTTGGCGTCCGCGCGCAGCACCGTCGCCGAAGCAGAAGGCGCGCCGCCGCCCGCCGGAATCCTAGCGTAGCCGAGGCGCTTGGGAACGCGGTTCTCGACCTCCTTCAGGCTGACCATGTGGATGTTCCCGGCCGGATCCGCCGCGGCGTGGACCAGGTAGACCGGATCGGAGTTCACATTCATCACCACGGGAACCCGCGGCAAGGCGGGATCGTGAACTGTGAGCCGCACGACCGCAGAGCGCTGCACGCCGGCGTTTGTACCGGTCACCGTGATGGTGTAAGTTCCCGGCGTAGCGGTGGCTGCGGACACCGCGGTCACCGTGTTTCCGGCAATCTGGAAGGAGATCCCGGGAGCGGACGCCTTGGCCGTCAAGGCCACGCCTGAAGCGCCCGGCGTATTGAAGGCAAACGAGGCGCTGCCGCCGGCCAGAACGTCGGCGGATGGAGAGTTCGCCGTCAGCAGAAAATCGGGCACGTTGCCGGTCACCGGAATCACGGCAATGTATACGTCCGGGTCGAGCCCGCTCCGATCGTCGCCCCATGACAGGTAGAAGTTGCTTCCCGACGCCACGATCTGGTTGTAGTCGCCGTGATAACCGGTGCGGTACCCGAACGGAGTGGGCAATGTCGGCCAATTCGCGGTGGTCACACGCTGTTGGATGGGAAACGTCTGCCCGCCGTCGCTGGAGATAGCCAGGTAGACATCGGTCAGTACGTTGTTGGAGGGATCGTTGCGGCGGTCGTAGAAGGTCACACCCACATTGCCGTTGTCGGCCACGGCGATTGCCGGCATGAACTGGTCTGTGGCCGGGCTCTCCGGATTCACGCGGGCGGGCGAGGACCAGGTCGCGCCGCCATCGGAGGACCGCACCAGGACCACGTCCATGGTCCCCGCAAGCGTCCGAACGTTGGCGGTCAGGTAGAGGGTGCCGCGGGCAGCGCCGGTTCCGAGGTCCACCGCGGTTTGAGGAAAGGCCGGCATGTCGAACTGTCCGGGAAGGTAGACGCCGAAGAACGCTCCGATGTTCGGGATCGCGGTCACCGGACTGCTGAACGTCGCGCCGCCATCCAGCGACTTGCAGAAGCGGATGGCGCCAAAGCGCGAGTCATACCACGAGACATAGACTTCACCCGCCGCGCCAATCGCGATATGAGACCCTTGCACACCTTGGAAGGCCTGTTCGGACGCCGCAAGCTGGGTGATCGTGGCGGGATTTGAAAAGGTCAGCCCGCCGTCGGTGGAGCGGGTAAGGATGATGGAATCCAGCGTCGAGAAACGCGTCCAGGAGACGTAGACGTTGCCGCGATAAGGACTGCCGTTGACGTTGTCGACGGCCATCCACGGTTTGTCATTGCCGCCGCCCGAGCCGATGGCGGCAGCCGAAGCGTTGGTCGGTCCTTGCCAGGTGGCGCCACCGTCGTCGGAGCGGGCCACGGCGATCGCCAACAACCCGATGCCAGTAGCCGCGAGATAGGCGTGGTAGAAGCGGTTGTTGGGTCCGACGCCGAGGACCGGATCGCCGCTGTTGCCGATGACTCCGGGAAAGAACGGAAGCCGTCCCCGGCTCCAAGTTGCGCCGCCGTCGCGAGAATACGAGACGCCGTCCGAGCGGGTGTCGCCGTCGTTGTATCCGACCACTACGGTGTCGCCGGCCACAGCAATGGAGGTTTCACTTTGCAGACGCCGCCCGACATCCAGCAGGTCGGACGTCACCTTGATGTTTGCACCGGGCGCGGGAGGCGGCGCGGGACCTTGCGGCGCCGCTTGCGGACGATCCCCGCGCGGCTTCCGCGCCAGCATGTAGGCCGAAACAGCCTGGCCGTAGCCGTACTTGGCCAGCAGGAACGTGCGCGACCCCTGCGAGAGTGCGTCGAACTTCCAGGAGTACAGCAACCACTGGTCATCGTCGCAACAGTATCCGGCCTGCAGCTTTGGCGCTTGAGCCGCCACCATGGCGCTGATGGAATTCACTGGCGTCCATTCGCCGCCGGCTTCACGATCCTGCGACATTACAAGAAGAGCGAGGCTCAGCACTGAGCACAGGGCCCGGGCTATCTTGGGCATGGTCGTCTCCTTACAGTGATTTGTTACTGCTACCCTGGGGTTTACCTTGGCGGTTCTACTCTGTACGAACGGGCCGGCTCCGGCGGAAGCCGCCCCTTGATTCTGGATACCAGCGCTTTGAGTTCCGGATCTGCTGCCAGTTGCTCCGCGCCATACCGCGTAAGAACAGCGTCCGCCCCGCGGAGGAATTGGACATCCAACGAGCTATCGAGCGCGGTTCGCGCCCGCGTCACCAGCGGGCTTTGCCGCTCTGAGACGAAGGTCGCGCCTCCGGCCGGATCGATGCTCAGCCCCAGGATGGCTTGGGCGTAGAGTCTGCCGAGCAGGCTGGGCCATTCCGCGGCCGTCGGGTGCATGGCTTGAGCGTTCACCAGGATGGTCTCCGCCAGTTCCTTGTCGGCGATCATCAGGAACAGCACGGCGTGGCGGAGCACGCGGGCGTCCGACGTCCGCGCGGTGTGATTCAGCCACAGTCGCTTGGCCTGCTCATAGCCCGCCGGATCAGCGAATTTGAAACCGGCTGGCAAGAGCATGCCTTCCGTCGCGGCGAGCAACCCATCTTCCGGATGATGCTCGATCAGCCAGAGCACGTGCTCGCGGCGCACCTGCAGCAGTGAAGCGCCGGCATCTCCCTGGCGGATGGCCGCGGCGTAATGCTCGAGCAGCCGCGAGCGTGTTGCGAGATCCGCAGGATTGATCCGCAGCGCTTGCTCCCCGCGATCCACTTCCTCGGGCGAAAGACGGCTGCTGGCCAGCATGTCGTTGAGCGTGAAATTCACGTCCACCGTGGTGATCACTTCCACCGCCTCGCCGTAAAGAAGCGTCGGCTTGTATTGCCACTGCCTGACGGCGTCGAGCGAGGACTGCACCAGCAGCGGATGTCCGGAGATCACCTTCAGGTTGGTCACTCGTCCTTCAGGGCTTATGGTCGCCTCCAGCCTCACGACGCCTTGAATGCGCGCCTTCTTGGCTTGTTCCGGGTACACCGGCGGGACGCGAGTGACGGCTAAGTTTTGCTGGACGAGGCCTCCGACGCGAATGCGTTTCACCGGCGCGGCGTCCTGCGCCAAACACAGAACTACTATGGGGCCCAAGAGCGTGATTGCGAGCTTGGCTCTCATCATCGGCCCTCCTTCACTGGATGATCCTCCTGTCTTCGGCATTAAGCAAGGGGTCGCTGGAAGTTCGCCATAGGAAGCCTCGTTACTACAATTGGCGCGAAGTGTTCAAACGATTGCACACCATTGTCTAGGGCTGACATACATTTGTTTGTTTTCAATCGTTTGCGGGCTACTTTTTTTGGCAGTCCAAGTGCAGTGCAGTAGGCTGGGGGGAAGTACTACCCCCCAAAATCTTGGTTAGCTAAAACCAAAGGGCGAAGGGGGTACGACTCTCGTGCATAGACTGATGGCATGTTTGGCGGTTCTGCTTCTGCTGGCGGGCACAGCGAGCGCGACAACGTTGGTTGAGACTCCGGACGTCGGTCAGACGCTCGGAAGCGCGTTCTTGGTTCCCGGCGGCACTACTCTGATTACGGGCTCCGTTTCCAGCTCGGACGCCGACCTCTACAAGTTTATTTGGGGAGGCGGCGCCTTCTACGTCAACTCGGTTGGCAGCAGTTTTGACAGCCAGCTCTTTCTGTTCGACTCTGCCGGTGTTGGAGTTCAGGGCAACGATGACGGCGTAGCTTTTGCCGGCCCTGCGTACCTTCAGCTCGGTGCGCTGGCTGCGGGAACCTACTACCTCGGCATTTCGGGATTCGATCTGGATCCCTACAGCTCGTCGGGACTCATGTTTCAGTCGGTTCCCTACGGACCCCTCTATGGGCCACTGAATTCGGACCCCCTCTCTTACTGGTCGGGAGGCGGTGACGGCGGAACCTACGAGATCCACTTCCGGCAGTTCACCGGCGAAGGCCAGGGCGAAGAGAACCCCACTGGCGGCAACCCGGTTCCTGAGCCCGCAACCTTGATGCTGCTCGGCAGCGGATTGGCCGGCCTGTTCCTGCGCAAGCGCGCCGTCTAAGCTCAGCATTCGTCACTCCGTAACGCAAAGGGACTCCTTCGGGAGTCCTTTTGCATTTTGGGCTCAGGATGGTTTGGGAACAAAACAGGAATTCAAGTTCCAATATTCTAGATTAACTGTTCAATGCTCTGCGCACTCGCAGAATGCGAGGGACTCGAGACCGTGTGTTGTCAATCAGTTGGCATGAAGCTCGATGGGCATTCTGCGTGCAATGGTTGCACGGGGGGCAGTACTCCCCCCACAGCAATCTTCGGGCTGATAACAAACGGGCAAAGGGAGGTACCTCTCGTGCATAGACTGATTTTAAGTTTGACAGTGGTGGTCGCCATGACATGCATGGCTAGCGCGACCACGTTGGTTGAGACTCCGGATGTTGGTCAGACGTTGGGGACAGCGTTCCTGCTTCCCGGCGGCACTACTCAAATCACAGGTTCCGTTTCCAGCTCGGACGCCGACCTCTACAAGTTCTACTGGGGAGGCGGCGCTTTCTACGTCAACTCGGTGGGCAGTACCTTCGACAGCCAACTCTTCCTCTTCGACGGTGCCGGTGTGGGCGTCCAAGGCAATGACGACGGTATCGCTTTT